>JAZUCR010000899.1:0-3311 GCA_045639225.1 Victivallales bacterium | reverse complement strand
ATGTCCCTGATGAGCGGCAAATCCTTTGCGATCGGCGAAGGGGGAATGCTGCTGACTAACGACCTGGAAATCTACCGCCGTGCAATACGTTTCGGCCATTACGACCGGATCGGCGAAGTATATTCCAAAGAAGAATATGCGGCAACCAACAAGGTGCCGTTCGGCGGTCAGAAGTTCCGGATGCATCAGGTCTCCGCTGCCATCGGTTTGGAACAACTCAAAAAATATGAATCTGAAATTGCCGAGATCGACCGAGCTATGAAATATTTCTGGAAAGGGATCGGCGATATCGAAGGTTTGCGGATGATTTATCCGGAAGATCCGGGGAGCGACAAATCCGGCTGGTATGCCACTCGGTTCGGCTATGATCCCGAAGCGTTCAGCGGCGTGAGCAATACCGTCTTTGCGGAGGCTTTGGCAGCGGAGGCGCCGGGCTTCGCCGCTGGCTGCAATTATCCGCTGCATAAATCGGAAGTGTTCTACACCACGGATATTTTCGGTCACGGCCGTCCGACCGCCCGGCTCAATCTCCCGCCCGATGTCGATCCGCAGAAACTGACCGGCGAATTGCCGGTTGCATCCGTGATCAATCAGCGGGTGTTGGGCGAGCCTTGGTTCAAACATCTCAATAAGCCGCTGATCGACCGTTATATCGAGGCGGTTCACAAGGTGGCGGAAAATCATCGCGAACTGCTGTCGGAAAAAAACGACGGTCCGGCCGAAGGAAATGTTGCTCTGACCCACCGGAAAAAATAACGGTCCGCTTGCTTCGGTCCGACAAAAACAATAAAAAAAGCCGTCCGGAAATGATCCCGGGCGGCTTTTTTCACGGTTCAATATACCGCAGATCTCAGTTCTCTTTCTTGAGAGAGATCACGACGCTCTTGAAATTGCCGTCGCCGACGCTTTCGGTGACGAGGTCGGTTTCTTTTTCCAGCGTGATATGGATGATGCGGCGGTCATGAGAATTCATCTGGGGAAGGGTGACCGGTTCACCCCAGCGGCGGACTTCCTTGGCGGAATCCAGAGCCTGCTGGCGGAGCTGTTCGTCCTTGTCGGAATCGCCTTTGCCGCGGGAGTCATCACGATCTTCGAAATTGTTCCGATGCTGCCGTCTGCCGGCAGGACCGTTGCGGAACGGACGGCGTTCGCCGCCTTCACGTTCGCGTCTTTCCCCGCGTTTGGAATTGGAGGAATAGCCGTCGATGTCGATGTAGATCTTGGGACAGGGTTCATCGCCCTTCTGCATCATGCGGTTGACGAGCACCTGGAGACTTTCCAGACTCTGGCCGTTGCGGCCGATGATCCTTCCGGCATCGGAGGATGCGATCAGCAGATTGATTTTGCCGGGGCGGCCTTCGACTTTGACGGTGCCGTCCAGTCCCAGATAATCCAGCATGGTGATCAGGATCTTCTTGGAATTGTCCAGCATTTCATCCGTCACGGGAACGGGTTCCGGCCGGGGGCGGACAGCTTCCGCCGGAGCGGCCTGGGGCTCGGTCTGGGGCTGGGTCTGGGGTTCGGTCTGGGGCTGTTCAGCGGAGACAGGTGCGGAGGATTCTTCCTGCGGGACAGACTCGTTTTGAATTTCGTTTTCCATGTTTACCTCTTCATGGTTAAGCTGATTTGGATTTTTGGGCGGGGTCACTCTTGCCCTCGTCCCTTTTGGCGATATACAAACTGTATTTCATTTGCGCGATGCTGAAAATCTGACTGACGGTCCAGTAAAGGGTGAGGCCGGAAGGCAGATTGTAAAGGAACACCAGCATGATGATCGGCATGGCGAGCATCATCTTCTGCTGGGCGGGATCCATGTTGGACGGGGTCATTTTCTGCTGGAGGACCATCAGGGCGGTCATCAGGATCACCAGCGGATGGATGCCGTATCCGAAGAAGAATTTCGGTCCGACCAGGTCAGGCTTGGTCAGGTCGGTCATCCACAGAAAGGAGACATGCCGCAGTTCGACTGCGGAATCCAGCGCCGCATAGAGGGCGAAGAAGACCGGGATCTGGAGCAGGATCGGCAGACAGCCGCCGAGCGGACTGACGCCTTCCTGGCGGTAGAGTTCCATGGTCTTCTGGTTCATCAGCTGCGGATTATCCTTGTATTTTTCCCGGATTTCTTTGGCCTGCGGGGCAATCTTGGACATCTTGCGCATGGAGCGGTTGCCGCGTTCGGTCAGCGGGAAGAACACGATCCGTACGATCAGGGTCAGCAGAATGATTGCGATTCCGTAATTGCCGCTGAGCTGTTTCAGCCAGATAAGCAGTGACAGCACCGGCCGCGCCAGATATTCCATCCAGGAGAAGGATGAGATATGCAGGATCGGCATCGCGGACGGGGGCAGTTTTTTCACTTCCGCCATCGTCTTCGGACCCGCGAAATAATCGAATATGAACTCTTTTTCCGTACCGGGCTTCAAAATCAGATTCCGGTAGTTGCCTGCGATGGAGGGCACATAATAAACCGTACCGGCTTTTTTGCCGGGAACCGGATATGCAGCCCGGAGCACATTGACCCCGCTGTCGAAATACGGCCGGGCAAAGAGCAGGGAAGCAAAGAATTTATTGGTGACCCCGATCCAGTCTGCCGGCCGGCTCAGATCCAGACCGATGAATTTTTCTTCTTTCATCGCAGGATCCAGAGAGACCATCTGTTTGCCGACCACCGGACAATATTCGATCCGGTGCATCGTGCGGCCGTTGAGCTCATCTCCGGCGAATTGTTCCATCGGCGGGACGCCGGCGGACCAGACCCGCAGCAGCGGCAGGATCACTTCGGCTTTTCCCGTATTGGCAAGCGTGGCTTTGACATTCAGACTGTAGGAATCCGGCAGCAGACTGAAGAATTCGGAAAGCAGCAGTTCATCGCTGCCGTTCCGGAGACGCCGAATGATGGAGACGGCACTGGGAACGTCTTTCGGACGCACGACCGACAGTTCGACGGTCTGCCATTGTTCCAGTCCTTCGATTGCGAAAGTTTTGCGGGGAACCTGTTCGCTGGAGTAAACGATCCGGCTTTTCCGGTCGGAGGAATCATACTGTTTCAATTCGATCCGGTCGACCGTTCCGGTATTGGGATCGATCCGAAACGAGATGACCGAATTGTCCAGAATGACCTGCGGATATTTGGGTAGCGAAACGGTCTTTTTTTCCGGAGCAGGCTGCGGCTGGGCCGGTGCCGGTTTTTCGGCCTTGATTTCTTTGGCGGCGGCCTGTTTGGCGGCATAATTGTCGGCAGCAGCGTTTCTTGCCTCCAGGACCCGGGCTTCGGCACGGCGTTCCTGCGACTGCGCCGTGACTTTCGCCTG
>JAZUCR010000898.1:0-3171 GCA_045639225.1 Victivallales bacterium | reverse complement strand
CCGGAGCGAAGTGACTTGCTCTTTATCAATCGGCAGGCCGTGGGCAGCAAGTCGGTCAATTTGCCTGTCGCATGGGATGTTTTTTTTAAGTTTTTCCAATACATTCCGGACGCAGATGACCTTGTTCGCCACGTCCTTGCTTATGACCGGATAGCCGTATTTCCGGATTACTTCCGTGAAAACCATCTTCGGTTTGATCCAGTCCACGTTGTCGAAAGTTTTGACGAACTCCCGGATTTCCGGGTACTCCAACCCGGTGTCGATGAAAACCGCCTTGATTTCCGGGAACAGCGTCCGGGCAATGTGGAGGAGAACGGTCGAATCCTTGCCGCCGGAAAAAGAAACGTAGACCTGCCCGTTGTAGTGATTGTACCACTCCGTGATCCGCGCGGCAGTGAATCCGATCTTGCGTTCAAGCGGCAGGGCCTGCAATTCCCGCAACCGTTCCTTTGTGTGTCCTTCGCTCATCTGTCACCTCATTCGCTTCGCCGGAGAACCATCGCGATAATCAATCCCGCGACGACAATTCCGACGCACTGGTAAATCGCCTCCGGCCAAGTCATTTTTTCACCTCCTGCCCGGAGTTCCAATCCTTCGGCATCCGGCAGACGAAATCGTCCATTTTTCCCTCAAGTGCCATCCCAATGGAATATGCCGCTTCCGCAAGCAACCCCACATCATCCCGGTCGCTCCAATCATCGACCAACCTATCGTGCAACTGGTACAAATACTTCGCCAAACGCCGGAAGTCCTTTTCCTCATCTTCGGTGATGTAGGTTTCGCGATTTTCCGCATTTCGTCGAACTCTTTTTCAGTCATTATCAACCTCTCGCTTTTTTGAGCGCGTTTTGCGCTTTCTGCACGGAATCTTTCATCATGTCCCGAAGATATTCGGGAGTAAGCTCGTTCTCTGCCACGCACGTCATCGCATCGACCGAATCAGCAAGAGCATCGCACAACTCCTTTGCTTCGGCATTCTCATTCAGACCGTCCGGCATGATGACTCTGTCAAGTGAAACGAGAGTAACTTCGCCGTCTCTTTCCAGATCGACACACCAATCGTTCAAAAACACCGGCAAACCGCGAACAATCCATATCTCATGCTGGTAAATCACCTTTGCTCCGACAAAAATCTCGTTTCTAATCATTTCTCACCTCTTGCCTTCTTCAAAACGTTGTCGATCTCTGCCTGCAACACGGGAACTTTAGCAAGCGCGCCATGCAACTGCTTCAGCAGTTCGTACATATCCGGCGCGGCGGCGATTAAATGCTCATTCGCCTTTCTCTCCTCCCGCTTGACGGCGGATATTCCTCGCAGGACGCTGACCGCCACGGTTTTTGCCACATACTCCCCGCCACCATCTACGATGGAATGGCACTCCCGATTTCCATAACGCGGCTTCGGAACAAGGATGTGCCACGGTCCCGGCGTGAACTTTTCCATGCGCTCATCCATTTTCAAATCCTTTCCTTGTCAAAACAGTTCCGACAGGTCGTCATCGTCATCATATTTCCCCTCCGCTTTCGCCACGGCCCGCTCGATCAGAACACGGTCCTCATACAGTTTCTGCTCCGCCACGATGTCTCCGGCATTTGCCCGATCCAGCAGTTCGGCGTAATGTTTCAGCGCGGCATACATTTCCCCCGCCGCGGCGCACAATGCAATATCGGCTTTCGCGCGTCCCAACAGGACTGGCACATGAACACCGTGCGGTTGACGCTGCCGCGCCAGGTCTGCTCCGCAATCCTGTTCCTGATGAGAAACGTGCGGTCGCCGCACCGGCCGACAAACGGCGAGGACGGCTGATCCGGATAGGCGTGCTGCATGTCGTTTTCGGCAATGAACGCGCCGCAACGGTCGCAAATATATTGTTTTATCACCCTTTGCATCCCGTCACTCCTTCAAGCCGGAAAGTCCGACCCTTTCCGCCCCGGCGTTCCGTCTCCGCGTCCGACCCAGGTCGTTCTGTGCGGGAAAGGCCTGACGTTCCAAAAGAACGCACTGCCATCGCGGTTCACGGAGATATACCGCCATTGCGGATCGTTTTTGACGCGGTCGAAGATCGACTGGTCAAAAGTCGGAGCGACAGGATCCTTTGCGGGGAGCGGTTTGGCGAACTTGATGCGGTGTCCGGCGAGGATCGCGTGCAGACGGCGGATTTCAGCGCGGGCATCGTCGAGCATCTTCTTGGTGGAAATCGTAATGCACTCCTGCTGTTTCAACTCGTGTTCGCAGCTGCGCAAAGATTTTTCCGCGACTTCCAGTTCGACACCGCCGGAAAGATGCTCCATCGCCGCTCCGCAGACGGTTTCGATGGCGTCGCCGAGGTCTTTTGGCGCGACCGGCTCCGATTCCAGTTTGCCGCGCCGCCACAGATTGTGCGCGATCAGCCGATGCACGGCGAGCGCGATCTCCATTTTTCTTTCCCGATCCATGTTCCGTTTCCCTTTCTTCCGGGTTTATCCATGCGATACTATATCGCTTAATATTCAATTTGTCAAGCGAAATAAAGAGAAAAAGCCGGAAAACATTGATTTTGAGCATGAAAAGTATTTTCTACACGGAGAAAATCAAAAAAAACGCCACTTTTTCGGATAATATCGCTTGACAAGTTTATTTTGATGTGATACAGTATGACAGAAACACAGCGAAGGAGGATTTGAAATGAGCGTGTTCAAGCAGAAACCGACATCGGAGTTTTACAGTTACCGTTTCCAGTTCCAGGGAGAGCGGCGGACGGGAGTGTGCTACGGGTGCAGAAGCATCGTCGAAGCGCAGGCGTTCGAGACGAGGATCAAAGCGGCGTGCATGAGGCTTCACGAGCAGAAGACGCTGAACGACCTTTTCGAGAACTGCCGGGACATGATTATCCAGGGGCATCCGGTCTATCTCGATAAGGCCTACGACCTGGCGATGGAGAAACCGCGCCGCCGCATGCCTGGACGGAAACGGGAGAGTTTCAAGCGGAACTACTGGCAAGATTTCGTGTTTTTCATGCGGCGGATGAACCCGGACATCACGATGATGCAGAAAGTCACACGCAGTCATGCGGAACAGTACATCGGACTGATCCGCAAGCATGGCTGTTTTCAGGCTTATTTCAATGGCGACTACAGCAAAGGGAACTACTCGAACCACACGCTGAACGAAATCCACTCGACCTGCATCCA
>JAZUCR010000897.1:0-2650 GCA_045639225.1 Victivallales bacterium | reverse complement strand
TGGTCAAGATACACCAAATCTTTTTCAATTTCCGCCTCCGTTCGTCGGGATGATTACCATTTACATTGTAGCATCTTTCAGAGTTTTTTCAAGATCATTCCCAGGGATTGTCGAAAAAACGTTGAATGCTCAGCATGCATCGGAAGCGGTCTCTGTGCGGCAGACGGCGGTGATTCAGACTGAAAGATGATCGCAGTTGATGATCTTTTCCAGGAAATCGTTTTCCGTGTAAAGATAATGATTGCTCGCCTCATATCCGAACCGCGAATCACGGCGCAGCAGCCGCAGCATGGTTTCCGCCAGTTCGCGCTCTTCGCGCAGGATCGCCGGATCGTTGCGTTTCCGCACCCACCGGATCTGATTGTACGTGGTCCGGAAATGACAGTAACAGGCCGTCACGATGTCCTGCAGTTCGGTCCATTCCGCCTCGTCGGCACCTGCCGGGGCGGGACCGTCGAGCAGATCCATCCCCTCGCGCCATTGTTCTGAAAGCAGCCGGAAAGCTTCTTCGAAGACCTCCGCCGGATATGGATTTTCCAGCGGTTCCGCGGCGGCATTGCCCTTGACTCCGCGCCACGTGTCGAGGTCATCATACGGGAAACCGATCATGGTCGCATCGCGTCCGGTCGGTTCGGCATACAACAGGGTCATCGGGCCGAAATTCTGCGGTGCGAAATAAAGCGTTGCCACATGGTTGTTGGGGAAATACCGATGGAAAGCCTGCGAGAAAATGCTCCAGGCTTTGAGGACTCGATCCGCGCCGGTCCCGTATTTCCGGCGGGCGACCGCTTCCCTGCTCTCCGACAGAAGTTCGATATTGCCGCCGGGATAGCCGCCGAGGGTCCAGCTGAGCATCAGATCGCGGACACCCGCCTCGCGCAGACGGGTCAGATGTTCCTCGATCAGATCCGGCACCGGGATATACGGAACCGCCGAAAGTTCCCAGGTGTTGTTGATCTGGACTTTTGCCGCCGTGGCAAGTCCATGTCCCAATGCGCTTTTCCACACGGCTCTCGCCTTGCCGCCCGGACCCGGCTTGCTGATCGAATAATCATGAACATCGCCCCGGTATTCGAAGCAATCGAACTCCACACCGGTTTCGCTGACCGATAAAACCGTGATCCCGGGATCCAGCCGAGCAATGACCTCGTCCGGATTTTTCCAGGCCCAGCTGTAGGCCAGCAGCCGTGCCTGCGGAGCCGCCTCATTCATCGCACGGGCGATCACGTTATTGACCTCGGCCGCGAGTTCATCCGCCGAACGGTCATTACAGCGGCTGCAGCTCCCGCCGCGCGATTTGCAGTGGGTCAGATTTTCCGACATGGTGATGGAGAAAACTCCGCCCAGTTTCGGGACCGCCCGGAACAGGGTCTTCACGCCGTCCGCGAGCAGGGCAAGCACGTCGGGAACGCTGGTGCAAAGCGCGAAATTTTCCCCGCTTTCATCGGGGCTCCCTTTCCAGTCCGGATGCCGTTCGAAGAAAGCCGCCGGCATGGAACGCGGCTCGTTCAGATACAGGATCACCCGGATGCCGTACCGCGCCGCCCGCTCGGTCAGTTTCCGCAGATTGTCCTGCCGTTTCCGCCAGTTCGCGGAATAAGGTTCGTTTTCGCCAAGCCACGGGACCAAGGTATACAGGATCCCGGGCAGCCAGACCGCATTGATCCCGCACGCCGCATAATCATGCAGCAGTCCCTCGGGATAGGAATCCAGCTCATCATCCATCAGCGGATCGCCGTAAAGGGCACTGTAGCTGTAAATCATCCGGAGTTCCCCGGTCGATGCAGCGGCGGAGCTGGCCTTGACGTTCCCGTAGCGGTTCAGAAAACCGAACGGAACATCGGTCAGCGGAGCGTTTTCGAGCGCCTTGGAGACGGTCTCGGCGATATGCCTGGTCTGCCGGGTCTCGGCTTGCGTGAGCGGACGGTAATAGACTTTTTCGCATTCCGGTTTGAAAAGCCCCAGTTTATAGTAGAAAAAATCCTCTTCCTTCAGCACGAAATCCAGCCGGTCGCCGGACCAGGACAGCAGTTCGAGCAGCTGTTCGCGGTCCAGCAGGTCCCAGTTTCGCCGGATGATCGTCTGATATCCGCGTTTTTCCCACAGTTTCCATTCATCGGGACGATATTCCAATCCCAGATCCCGGGCGGACTGGAAAATCTCATCGGCAGAAGCATGGAGCACTTTTGCCAGCCGTTCGACGGGCACCAGGTTCCAGTTGCGCCAGACAACGGCCTGAAACCGGGTCGGGAAATAAGGCAGAGCCAACGATTTTATTTTGCTGTTTTCACTCATCGAAAAAATTCCTCGTTCGGTTCAAAAATCAAAATAATTTTCTGTCGGCAAGATCCGAAAGCTGCATTTTCTGTTTAACAGGCCGGATCCGGAGACAAAAAAAAGAAAGTGAAATCGAACTCACTTTCCCTGATTTTCATCACATAAATGGTGCACCTGGTATGAAATACCAAAGCGCTTACATTTCTTACTCAAAATTACATTTTCCTTCCCTTTCCCATTTGAACTTAACACGTTATAACATATCGTCACATTCGTTTGCGACAATACAAAAACGGGGAAAGATGGGACATTTTCATCTCTTCACGGGGAAGAAATGGGGAAGTTTTTTGAATGCCAATGAACCATCTCTCGG
>JAZUCR010000896.1:0-4850 GCA_045639225.1 Victivallales bacterium | reverse complement strand
TTCAGCACGAACTGCCAGCCGAAGACAATCATGAAACCAGCCGTCCCGCACAATGCGGCATACAGATAATTCCGCTTATTTTCCCAGAGTTCTGAAAAAGAATCATAGAAAACGAAAGCCAGAAGCGGAGCAAAAAAGATATAGTTGATCCGGACCAGACAGAGAAAACCGAATCCCATCGACAAGACAAAAAAACGGATCAGCGACCGGGATTTTTGCATGGATCCGTAAAGCAAAATAACGAACAGAAAAACCGCGGCATAATCACTCACGGCATTCCGTCCCAGCCAGGTCGATTGGACAAATATGGAATAAATATTGTTTTCTATCAACGAAAAGCTTGCATTGCTGAAATAATTTTTCGGTACATAGAGATTTACCTGGTCTGTCGAACCGCTTATCGGCAAGTAAAATACCATCAGGATCTGCCATAAGAACAGCATGGAAAAACTTTGAATCCGGGAAATGCCCATTTTTTTATAAAATAACATATACAGGACAAGAAACAATCCGGGGATAAGGATAAAGGTCTGAAAATTCATGTAAGGCTGCATAAGTTCCAGACAATTCTGCAAGTGAAGCAATGAGATAAACGGAATATAAAGAATCGGAAAACCTGCAGTATATCGATATTTCTCGGAAATGATATTCCCTTTCAGCAGTTTCTCTGCAATGTCGAAATAATGGAGCTCATCCGCAGGTGTGTTGAAGGCATTCGATGTGAAACCGACATACCAGAATGAATATCCCAGGAAAAAGAGCAGCAGCGCAGCCGGAAGCAAATAATATCTCTTCTCTGATTTCAAATGGAAATAACCTGTCAATGACGCTATCCCCAGTATCAATATAAGGATGCCCAGATACATTAATGAATCTATCCGGTCAACGCTCGGGGTGATCATTCCATTTTTTTTCCGTGCGAATCGCACCTCCGGAAAATAGCACAATCCATCTGTTCCCGGAATTTTCAGATGACATACGTCGACGTATATCCCGATCACATCCCCCTGTTTCAGAAAAACTTTTTCCTTTTTTACGACTTCGCCTAAAAAATCCTCACGGACTGCCGCTTTGATTTCCCAGTTGTTTTCATTTTTTTTATATTCGAAAAGAAGACTGTTCGCCGGAACGAATACAGCTTCTTCAGCATACAGAATGGGAAGTAAAGCAAAGATTACTTTGATTAACAAAACTTTAGATACTGAACTCATTGATTCCTCCCATACTATGGTTTTACAAGAACTTAATGCAGCGTGCCCGTTTCTCAAGTTCTGTATCAGAAAAATCTAATTTTCGGCAGAGGTGATTCCAATACAAAAAAACAACTTGATAAAAAATCAGTTGAAAATTCTTTTTACACCAAGGCAAAATAAGGAGTAATATGAACGATCAACCGAGTTGATACTTTAACATCAAACCTGACTTTTTTCAAGAGCAGGAAGGAGAAAACGGAGTAAAAAAAACACAGAGAAACGGGAAATTTCCCCTGGAACAGAGTAAATCGTCCCCGGCTGATCCGCCATATTTTCAGAAAAAGTCGGAAATGGCCATGCAATCACGTTCTCATAAATGCCCTTTTGGAGGTCGTATGCTGCCTGACAAAAGTCGGGGCCGGTCCAGGGACTGCTCCGGCAGAAAATCCGTTTCCTTCCCGAATTGCCGTTTTTTTCACAATTTTTCTTGCACTTCGGACGTTTTTGTGGTAAATTAACGGGCTTTGAAATGAAACGTGAAAGGAGTTTTTCATGGAGCTGGATGATTTACGCAGGAAAATCGACGAGGTCGATGCCCGGATCGTGGAGCTGCTGAATGAACGCTACGCCACCGTCCAGGAAATCGGTAAATATAAACGCAGCAATCTGAAAGCGGTCTATGTGCCCGAACGGGAAAAGGTCGTTTTCGAAAAAGTCGCCGCCCTGAACAAGGGACCGATGAACCCGGAGACCCTGCGGGCTATCTACCGCGAGATCATGTCCGGCGCACTCGCGCTGGAACATCCGCTTTCCGTGGCGTATCTCGGACCGGAAGGCACTTTCTCCCATATCGCCGCCGTTTCCAAATTCGGACACAGCGTCGCATATCTGGCGCAGAATACGCTCGACGACATTTTCAACGCGGTCGCCTCCGGAAGCGCCGATTACGGCTGCGTGCCGATCGAAAATTCCTCCGAAGGGGCCGTCAACCTTACGCTCGATATCTTCACCCGGTCGAAGGTACAGATCTGCTCCGAGATCAACCTGCGGGTCCATCAGAGTCTTCTCGCCAAATGCGAACTCGGACAGATCCATAATCTCTACAGTCACGCCCAGTCCCTGGCGCAGTGCCGTACCTGGATCAATGAAAATCTGCCGAATGTGGAGATCCATGAATGCGTCAGCAATGCCAGAGCTGCTTCCATCGCCGCCCGCGAACCCGGCGCCGCCGCCATCGCCAATGTGTTCAACAGTGAGATCTACGGCTTGAAGGTCCTGTCGGAAAACATCGAGGACAACCCGCACAACACCACGCGTTTTCTGGTGATCGGCAGTCAGACGCCCAAACGCACCGGCTGCGACAAGACTTCCATCTGTTTCGCGCTGAAAGACCGCGTCGGTGTGCTGTTCGATGCTCTGTATCCGTTCAAGGAAGAGGATATCACGCTTTCCATGATCGAAAGCCGGCCGTCCAAACTGCAGAACTGGGAATATTATTTCTTTATCGATCTGCACGGTCATCAGGAAGATGAAAATGTTGCACGGGCGCTGAACAAACTGCGTCCGATGACCCAGGCAATGAGGATCCTGGGCAGTTATCCAAGAGGAGAAGAACCGAAATGAGTGAAATGAAGAACAATGATCCGGCTCTGGTGATCCGGAATGCAACTTTGAAACTGGAAGGACATACCATCCTGCACGATTTCAACTGGACGGTGGAACGCGGTGAACGCTGGTTCATCCTCGGTCCCAACGGCGCGGGCAAGACCACGCTGGTGAAAATGATCCTTGGCATGGCATGGCCTCTCTACGGGGCGGAAGTCCGCGTGCTCGGCAACCGCTACGGTTCCTGCGATATCTCCGAAGTCCGCAAGAAAGTCGCCTGGGCCAGTCCCTTCCTTTCCAACTGGACCGAGGACAGCGACCACCGCTGGACCACGCTCGATGTGGCGTTGTCCGGACTGGATTCCACCATCGGATTCTACCGCAAGCCGCTGGATTCCGAAGTGGAACTCGCGCTCGCCGCACTCGACCGCATCGGCGCGAAACATCTCGCGGAACGTTATTACGACCGGCTCTCCTCCGGCGAACAGATCAAGGCTCTGTTCGCCCGCGCCCTCATCGGTCACCCCGAACTGATGATCCTCGACGAAACCTGCGTTTACCTCGACCTTTCCAGCCGCGAATATCTGCTTTCCGCAGTGGACGACCTGGCCGCCCAGAAAGATGCGCCGACCATGATCTTCATCACCCAGCGGATCGAAGAGATCACCGCCTCGTTCCACAAAGGCATGATCCTCGGCGAAGGCCGCGTGCAGAGCCTCGGCGACCGCTCCGAGATCCTCACCGCGGAAAATCTCAGCGCTGCTTTCGGCATGAAGATCCGTCTGCATGCCCGTCCGGACGGCCGCTTCTGGCCGGTCCCGGAATGATCGGCGAACTGACAAATTTTCACGAATTCGGAACCGCTACCGTCTGTTCCGAAACCCGTTGCGACTCGCTGGATCTTGCGGTCCCGACTTTCACCAACGAATTCTGGACCGCCAGACAGCGGGCCGCCCATTCCCTGCATGAAATATCCTATCGGGCATGTTTCAAGCCGCAGCTGCCGCGCTTTTTCATCGAACGGCTGACCGGGCCCGGCGAGATCGTTTACGATCCCTTCATGGGCCGCGGCACCACCCCGGTGGAAGCCGCCCTGCTCGGACGGGTCCCCTTCGGCTGCGACGTGAATCCGCTTTCCGCCATGCTCACAGCGCCCCGGCTGTCCGAACCGGACTGCGCCGCAATCGAAAAACGGCTGGACGAACTCGACCTGAATTATACCGGCGACATCCCGGAAGAACTGCTGGTATTCTATCATCCGGATACCCTGCGGGAACTCTGTGCGCTGCGCCGGCATTTCGCCTCGAAAAAACTTTCCGCCGCCGATCAGTGGATCCGCATGGTCGCGGTGAACCGACTGACTGGACATTCCGCCGGTTTTTTCTCGGTCTACACCCTGCCCCCGAATCAGGCGGTCTCGATAGAATCCCAGCGCAAAATCAATGAAAAACGGCATCAGACGCCGGAATACCGCGATGTGAAAAAACTGATCCTGCGCAAATCCCGTTCGCTCTGGAAAGACTGCTCCGAACAGATCCCGTTTTACATGGGAGAACCGCTGATGCTGTCCGAAGACTGCACCGCAACGCCGGAGATCGCCTCGGATTCGGTCAGTCTGATCGTGACCTCGCCGCCGTTCCTGGACGTGGTGGATTACCGGCAGGACAACTGGCTCCGCAACTGGCTGGTCTCGATCGACGGCGATTCTCTGAGCATCACCATCGAACGGACGCCGGAAGCCTGGCAGCAGGCTATGACAAAAGTGTTCCATGAACTGTTCCGCGTCCTGCGTCCCGGCGGACATCTTGCCTTCGAAGTCGGCGAGATCCGGCACGGCTCGCTCCGGATGGAAGAGCTGGTGCTGCCCGCGGGCTGTGAAGCCGGATTCACACCGGAACTGATCCTGATCAATGCCCAGGAATTCACTAAGACCGCCCATTGCTGGGGGGTGGACAACCACGACAAAGGAACCAAGAACCAGAGCGCGAGGCAGGTTCTTCTTGGCATCCTTCAACTCTGCATTGATGGTGGTAGCCAGAATCCAACCTTCAT
>JAZUCR010000895.1:0-2667 GCA_045639225.1 Victivallales bacterium | reverse complement strand
CTGCGCAAGGGTAAATATATCGGCAATACGAACTCGTTCGTCATCGACCTGATGCCCGGCGACGGCCAGGTGTTTTCCATCCAGAAAAAGAAAATCGCCGGCGTCACGGTCTCCGTTCCCGGACAGGTTCGGCGGGGCAGGGAACTTGCCGTAAAGTTCAAGGTCGAAGGCGCGGTCGGCAAGCAGGTCTGCCGCATGGATCTTTTCGGCCCGGACGGCAAGCTCGCCAAGGTTTACACGATGACGGGACACTTCGCTCCGGAAGACGGCAGATTTGTCTTCCAGTTTGCCATGAACGACCAGCCGGGTCAATGGACGTGCCGGATCACCCATGTGAATAGTGGTCTGACCGCCGAACGGAAGATAACTCTCGAATAAATGAATCAACGGACATTTACAAGCAGGTTGCCCCTGGTCGGGGCTTCCATGGGCAAGGGTTTGCAGCCTTGCCGGGATTTCCTGAAACTGAAGCTGGGCAATGTGATTCTGACCGCTCTGCCCGATGACCGGGAAGAAGCTCTGGACGTGGTCCGTTTCTGCCGGGAGGACGGCATTTTTCTGATGCTGAGTGAAATCGTCCAGCGGCACAATCACAACCGTCTCCAGTGTGCCCATCTCACCAAACAAGATCTGGAAGAGATTCTGAAGGAAGCCGGACCGTTTTTTCTCGGGCGTTATGCAGTCGGGGAAGCGGGCGGCATGTTCTATTGGCCGAAGTCGTATGTGATCGGCGCCCGCGCCGGACGCTACGATGCCATGCCTCCCTGTTCCAATGAAATGCAGGCGCATGATTATTATGTGGACTACATCCGGAAAGAACTCGAATTCGAACGGAACGAGGTCTGCAACGCACCGCTTTTCGATGTGGAATCGAGTCTCACGTTTTCCCTGCATGATGAGGCCGGGATCGACGGTTTGTGTCTGGAACTGCTGCCGGGCGATCCGCGGATCACTCTTGCCGCCATCCGCGGAACCGCCCGGAAGACCGGGAAACTCTGGGGCGTGCATATTGCCATGCTCTGGTACGGCGGGATCCGGATGGACGAACTCTGGATCCGCCGCTGGCGGTCCGCGCTCTGGACCAGTTATCTTTTCGGAGCCGAGTTCATTTATCCCGAATCCGGCCATCTGGACTATCATGAACGCGACGGGAAATGGTTCGAGTTCGATTCCCCGGAACTGCACCGGGTTCGGCGCGAACTGCGGAATTTATACCGTTTTACGCAGGTCCATACCCGTCCGGCGGCAGGTCCGGAAGCGCCCGTTGCCGTTCTTCAAGGTCAAGCCGACGGCCATCCCGGCATCTGGAATCCTTATGCCTGGGGTCAATACAACAACGGCACCGAACGGGAAACCTCCGACGCCGAAAAAGGCTGGAAGATTTTCGACATGCTTTTCCAGCGGGAAGACCTGTTCCACGAACATGTGACGGGCAATTACAATATGACCGGCAATCCCCCCTGCGGTCAGGTAGATGTGATCCCCGTTTCCGGTGATTTCAGCAAATATAAACTGCTTCTGCTGATCGGTTACAACCGGATGGATGAAACGCTCTACCGGAAACTGATCGACTATGTGAAAGACGGCGGGAATCTGGTGATCTGGCTCACGCATTTCGATACTGCGGAACGGCGCGGCGATCCGGTAAAATTGTTCCGTGACGGTGAGCTTTCCGAACTCTGCGGAATCCGGGTCACGGGCAGGAAAGCGCCCGATGTCCGGGGAATCAAATATATTCGTCCGTCGCGATTCGCCCAATTCGATTTCCCGGTCCGTTCGGTCAACCGCGATCCTTATTTTCTGGGGCGGAGCGAGGAAGCCGAAGTCGAAATAACCGATCCCGGTCTGCGGGTTCTGGCAGCTTATTCCGATTATGTCCGGGATACGCTGGAAAACGCCTCGCAGCATCCGGTCCTGACCGAACGCTGTCTGGGACGAGGAACGATATGGACCGTAACGAGCCTGACTCATCCCGGCGCGGACGGAATGATCCGCTTTGCGGAAGTCCTGACGCGGACGGTCATGAGAGGATTCTGCACGGATTTGGAATTCCTGACTCCGGATACGGTCCGCTGGGCGGTTTATCCGAACGGCAAGCGCCGCAATTTCTATTTCTTCAACGCCGACTCCGACCTGACGGCAAGCATCCGTCCGGTCTGTGCCGGGACAGCCGGCGGGGAAATCCTGCTGCCGCCCGGATCATTCCGGGTTTTCTATGAAGAAAACGGGATTCTGGTCATTCCGGAAGATCCGCTGACGGAATGCACCGCATCATCGGGAAACATCTGGTCATTGGAAACCCGCGAACAGAACATTACGCTGGTCAATCTGACGCGGCAGGATCGGGATGTAACCATGAACGGCGAAAAACTGCATCTTGCGGCGGAAACCCGGGTCACATTCCGCTGTCCGGCGCTGATTCCGCCGGAAAAAGCCGAGTGGATGACCGATGAGTATCTGGAAGAACCGGAAATGGTTTTGGCCGACAGTTCCACTCCTTACTGAAAAACTGTCCTCCTTTCTGAATTACGATTGGGGCATTTGTCCTATAGTTTCTGAAAGGGACTTGAAAAGCTGGTGTTTTCACATTACTTTATTGTTCTTCCACAAACAAAAAAAGGAAAGGAAAACACCATGGGACAAAATACACTGTCCGACCGTGAAATG
>JAZUCR010000894.1:0-6902 GCA_045639225.1 Victivallales bacterium | reverse complement strand
TGTTTTTCGAACAGCGAAGCGGACGGGACAAAATGTTTCCAGCTGTGGCCGGGACCGCGGATTTTCAGCCCGAAAGAATGGATCAGGGCGGCATTGACCGGACTGCAGTTGTCCGAACCGTTGAGCCATGGACCGCATCCGAGAATCGTGTTGATCCGGTTTTTGACTGCAAAGGAAAGCACTTCATGGGAATTGGTCCGGTTGACGAAATCCCGGATCTCCACTGCGGAACCGTTTTCCCAGGGCAGCTGCTCATCCGGGATCACCAGACGGGGAGACCGCGGAACGGATTCGAACGAAGCTCCGGGAGCAAAAAAACGGACTCCCGCAAAATGCTGCAGAAAATCATAAACGGCATAAAGGACCGAAATCTCATTTTCCCCGCACAGAACCAGCGAATCCGCTTCCCGGAAGATGCGGGTCTTATCGAATGCCGTCGATGAATATCCCGTCGGATCCAGCCTCAGAAGAATTCTGCCGGAACGGCCGTTCACCATCCCTGCAGGCAATGTTTCCCCCGTGATCAGATCAAGATATTTCCGGAGTTCTTTTGCGGCATAGCGGATGATTCCGGATCCATCCGGCTCCATGCCGATCGCAGTCAGCAAAGTCGTTCCCAAATAAATCATATCAGTCGGCCCTTTCCGAATACTTTTTTTTCTGATTCTCCGATGGAGATATTCATAGCGATTTCTCAACTTTCCGGTTTATTGATATCGTTCAGAAAACCGGCAATGGCATCCCAGGCGGGTTTTGGACGGCGGTATTCATCGACCATTCCTTAAGCAGGTCCGGCTGATATTCCTCCCTCCAATAGGTTTTGAGCGGGTCGCGGAAACCGTAGAGTGCTTCCGCTCCGATTTCGGAAATCAGCAGCGGACGGTCGTCGGGCATTGCTGCCGCCAGTTTATCCAAGGCCGGGCGCTTCGGCGTTTCACCCACCGATTTCCGGAAGATATATTTCCTCTTCTCCCCGGCCTCGCAGCCGGACGGGAAATGAATCCCGTTCGGCCGGCATGCCGAGCTTATTTCTGCAGATGCAGATGAAGCATTTTGCGGTAGGCGGCGATTTCGGTCAGCGCACTGTTGACCTGCCGGATCTTCCATTCGAGATGCCATTTGTCGCAGACATATTCCATGCTGGGTTCCCAGCCGAGACGGGAATCGAATTCCACGACCGGGATCGTGTCTTTGGCGTTTTCGATCTCTTCATGCGCAAGGGCTTCGATCCGGTCGAGATGCTTGTCCGCTTCTTTGACCGTGGCGGAATCCTGCATGGCGATATTTGCCCGCCACCATTCCTTGATGTGGATCGTGGTGACGATCGAATTGCGGATGAAATGCCCGAGCGCTTCCAGCCGTTTCGCTTCGTCGCGCTTGGCCGGATCGGCGTTTTTGACCGCTTTCGCCGCCGCTTCGAGACCCTGGTTCCAGAGCTTGAGCATCCGGTTCAGGGAGCGCAGTTCGGCGGGATAACGCAGGAATCCCGGTGTCTGTTCCGCATTTTCATACGGCGTGTAGAAGGTCTTGACGATCCCGCCGCCGAAATGAGCGTGCGGTGCGGTCGGGAACTTGATCTCCTTGCTCGCCATGGTGCGCGAAATATTGGGCTGGAAAATGAACGGATAGGCGGCGCCGACCCGCCAGGGACCATACTGGTCTTCGTTGGAGGCGATGTAATGGTTCATGGCCTCGCTCCATTTTTCCCAGGCGGTGCGGACGTGCGGGGCGGCTTTCCTGCCGTAATCGCGGACCGCGATCTTGGTCAGCAGTTCGTCGTAATCGGGCTCGAAATCCTCCCATGAGGTCCATTTTCCGAGGTCGGCGGCAACATTGTTCCACCAGCCGTAATGGTGGGTGGCATAATGTCTTTCGACTTTCCATTTTTTGGCGGCGATGCGCAGATTGAGGTCGCGGCGGAGGATTTTCTCCGGCGCGGGCACCAGCGGGACACAGCCGAAATCCCAGGCGATGCCGGTGGTGTTGACATTGCCGTTGAGCATGATCCCGCGCTTATGCGCTTCTTCACATTCGCTGGTGAAATAAAAGCCGGGCTCGTCGGCGGAAATCGTGTAATCCATGACCGGCGTGTGCAGGCCTTCCAGACGCCGCTGCGAAAAGATCTCGTAGCAGACGGACAGCGACACGTTCTTCGGATAATTCGCCAGGAATTTTTTGCGCAGTTCGAGCGGGGCATAGCCCCAGTTGTAGGTGCTGAACTGGACTTCGGCGTCCGGCTTGAACTTATGCACGGCGCGTTCGATGCACTGGATGTAGGCGGGATAATCCTTGCAGGGATACCAGCCGGGACTCGGCCGGGTGTCCGGAATGCCGTCGATCACGCTTTCCTTGTAGGGCTTGCCGGTGGTGGCGGGGTCGCGGCTGGGGAATTCCAGCGACTCACCGCAGAGCCCGATGCCCGCGGCGCCGGGATAGCGGCGGAACACTTCGCCGTAAACTTTGTCGAATTTCTCCTGCGCCCCGGCTTCGTCCGGATGCACGTAAGTCCGGATGTAATTGAAGAGGAATGTGCCGATGCCGTAGCGCGCCGCCCGTTTGATGATGTCGTTGAAATCGCAGTAGCCGAGCCGGTTGCGGTCGAAATCGACCATGAAGAGTTCGATCTCGTCATAACCGGCATGGAGCATGGCGATCAGTTCGCTGTCCGGGTAATTGTCGATCCCGGACCCGGAATGGACGCTGCGGATCCGGTAGAGCGGCTTGCGCACGAGTCTGCCGAGCTGCAGTACTGGCGCTTCCTCCAGATTCATGATGTCCTCCAGATGGATGGTGCCGCGGAAGGTCATCTTGTCTTCTGCAGCGCTGACCGTGACACGGTCGGATTTTACCTCGATCACGAAGCCCTTT
Source organism: Victivallales bacterium (assembly GCA_045639225.1). Lineage (GTDB taxonomy): Bacteria > Verrucomicrobiota > Lentisphaeria > Victivallales > UBA1829 > SIG94. The sequence continues at coordinate 4,034 of JAZUCR010000894.1, read as the reverse complement.
TTGACTTTGGGGGAGACTTCGATCCAGATGACTTTCGGTCCTTTTTCGCGGGTGATGCGGAGCGAAAGATCCATACTGGTTTCGAGGTAATCGCGGAAGTCGCGGGCGGCGATCGCGGTGACGGACTTGTCGTCCGCGTCGAACCCGATCTGCCATTCCGGCGAGATCATGAGCTCGTTTTTGCCGGCTTTGCGGCGGGGATCGCGCCGGTCCGGCTTATGATATTCCCAGTGCCGGGCGCGGAAATCGTAATTTTTTTCAGCCATGTGGACGCTTCCTTTTATTCTGCAGCGAACAAAGTTTTTTCCACACTGCGGGCGGCAGCTTCCAGCGCATCGTTGCCGTATTCGACGGAGGAATCTTTGCCGTCACGGGCAAACCAGAGCGAACCGTCGATGCGGTCGAGCTCGACCAGTTCCGGATAAATCGCCATGGTTTCGGAGGTTTCGACCTTGCCGGCATGGTCGCCGGGGAAGCGTTCGCGTTCCTCCGTGGTCTTGAATTCGTTGCAGGTATGGATGCGGATCCAGTTGAACGGATTGTTCGCGCCGGAATAATAATTGCTGAATTTTTCGGTTCCCCACCAGCCTTCGCCGCTTTCCTTGTCGAGCCATTCGAAGATGGTGTGGCGGGCCGCCAGCCGGAAAGCCAGGTCGGTCGGCATTCCCTGCTCGAATTCCTCGGTCTGATGGGCGATGAACGCGTGGATATTGCGGAAGCCGACCCGGAGCAGTCCGCGGAAGATCTCTTCCGCCACGGGCACCAGTTTTTCCGCATCGACATGGACCGTGCCGTTGCGTTCCGGTTTGGCGACCGCCCAGGAAGCGGCGCCGTAATAGAACGGCGGCAGCACGACCATTTCCGGATGACGGGCTTCGACCCGGCGGATGATCTCGATGCAGGTGAAGCAGTCCACGCCCAGCGGCAGATGTTCCGCATGGTATTCGATGACTCCGAGCGGAAGCACCACGGGCACGTTGGCGTCGATGGATTTACGGATCTGATACGGCAGCATGTTCAGGTATTGCATAGCGTTCTCCCTGTTGAATTTTGGTTTTTTTCACAGAACAGGGATAACTATAACTTGAAAAAAATTTTTTTCAATCGGAAATGGCTATTTTTTGCTGAAATCTTTGCGGTTCCGGCTCCTTTGCGCGGCCGCCTCGCCATCCGCGTCATGGCCCATCCGGCTCATAGGCCACGTGGGGCAAATAAGCCGGATAAGCCCGAATAGGCCAAAATAAGACTTTCTTGCTTAACCTATTGCAATCACTGCCAAACTCCGGCCTTATCCCTGCCTATCTCTTCCGGCTCCGCCGCATATCTTTAATCTTCCTTGCGGCGAAGCCGATACTTGAAACTTGGAGAGAGCGCAGCGAACGGTCCCCGAAACCTGAAACTCCCGGCGGGGTCAGGCCGTGGCCAGCAGACCGGTCGTGACACTGTAGCTCGTGTCGAATTTCTTCACGTTCGCACAGGTCACGCCCAGATAATATTCGCCCGCGGCAACCGCTTTCTTCGAGACCAGCGTATCGTCGTCGAGAACACCCAATCCCACCGATTTCCCATTGGCATCCAGGCAGGTCAGCTTGATCTGTTTCGCACTGTAGGCACCGGCCGTCGCGCTATCCAGATCCAGTTCGATCTGACCGTCTCCGTTCAGCTGGAATCTGATGAAGTCCTTGGCATCGCCGAAGCCCACCCAGCCGGTGATCTCCTCGCCCGGCAGTTTCGCCGTTTTCTGGGAGGCAGCCTGCCACGTGTCGTTGGTGTTGTCACCGGCCGGGAAGAGCTTCGAACTGCCGTCCAGCGTGACCGAATAATCGGCGTGTCCGCCCTTCTTCGCGTTCGTCGACTGTACCGACAGATAATACGTTCCCGCGGTCACGAAAATGTCTTTCGTCGTACCGGAGGCGTTGGTCTTGACCGAAGCATTGCCCAGCGATTTGAGCTTGCCGCCGTTCACCTGATACACCGTGAACTTCACCGCATCCGAAGAGTTGACCGTGAATTTCAGCCTCGCCGAGGAATTCAGCGTGACGGAACTGAAATCATATTCGTCGCCGAATCCCACCCAGCCGGAACCGATCTTTGCTCCGATCTGAAGGTCTCCGGCAGGCTCGGCAGTCTGCCAGCTGTCATTGTTGTCGCCGCCCTGGGTGAAGAACGCCGTTCCCTGATTGACCGAGACCGTGTAATTTGCATCGCCGCCCTTCTTCGCGTTCGTCGACTGCACCTGCAGATAATACTGGCCTGCTTCCAGCAGTTTGGCATTGGTCGTGAGCGCCGCTCCGGTTTTCAGACTGGAACTCAGCACCGATTTCCCCGTCGCCGCGTTGATGAGTGTGAACTTCGCAGCATCGGTCGAAGTGAGATCCAGTCTCAGGCTGGCCGCATGGTCCAGCGAGAAGGCCAGATAATCGAATTCATCGCCGAATCCCACCCAGCCGTCGGATACCAACGTTTTTCCGGGTTCGGCGATCAAACCGAGATCGCGCGGCTGCGACAGACTGTCCGTATCGCCTTGATCGAATACCTTTTCCGCGCTGAGCACGGCCGTGTAATTCCGGTCGGTCCCGCTCTTGACCGTGATCTGCACTTCCGTGGCCAGCGAATTGTCCAGCAGAACCGGATTACCCCGGTTGAAAGCCAACACGCCTTTCTTGATCGTGCCGGTCCCGGCTTTCTTTCCCCCGTTCAGCACGCTGACCGAACCGTCGATATCCCCAAACTCGCCGGTCAGGATGTATTTGCCGGAATAAGCCAGGTCCAGCTTGCCGTCATCGGCATTGGTCACGATATAAACGTTTTCGGGAATTTCGATGTTGTCAACCGTATAGCTGGCGACCTCGGAAATATTCCCTGCTTCATCGATTCCCCGGAAATATACCGTGCCGTTGGCGCCCATCAACACGCCCGAATCATAATTGTTCCAGTTCTGATTGTCCAGCGAATACTGTTTCTGCGCCGAATCATCGCTGAACGCCGCCGTGACCAGCACCTTATATCCGGAGTTGGCGGCATTGACCGTCGGCATATCCGGCGCGGTCCGGTCGATGTTCGACACGGTATAGCTGACCGCATCGGAATAATAACCATTCCCGTCACCGGCCCGGAAATATACGGTCCCGTTATCGTTCATGACCACTCCGCCGGTATAACCCGACCAGTTCCAGCCATTCAACGAGTATTCGCGGACGGCAGCTTTGCTGCTGAAGGTCGCCGATACCGTGACATTCCCGTTGGTCGGCGAGGTGATATCCGCACTGACCGAGAGAACGCCAGCCAGCTGTTCCACGAACAGCAGCAAGGAATCTCCTGAAGTCTCCAGAGTGAAGATTTGACTTCCGTGGACCACCGCATCCCCGTTGACCGTGAGCGTGCCATATTGCGTCTCGCCGATGAAAAACGGGATTTCATCCGTTTGGTCATACCAATAATAATTGCTTCCCCATCCCGCTTCCGCAAGTTTATAGATACCTTCGGCCTGATTGGCGTCCACCGTAATGGTATAAGTCGGATTAGAAATCCGTGAAACATCGTTGATCAGGTAATCGTCTTCTGTGGTCCGACCTGAAACCGTAAAGTCAATGATTGCACCAGGATTGCACCAAATGCGGGGCCACGACGGATCGCTATTGTCCGGCTCGATCCGGATTTCACCGGCCAGTTTTCCTCCGTTGCCAACCGAAACCGATACCCCGGGTAAAATCGTGACATTCGTTACAGTCACTCCGCGGCCCACCTCCGAAGAATATTTGGCCGCAGTCACGTTATAAAGTTTTGCGGCATCGTCGACATGAACCGTCCCGCTGCCCAAGGTGAAGCCGCAGATACTTCCGCCTTTTTCCACGGTGACATTGGTGATCGAACCTGGATCGTTGTCCAGGTAATAAGAATTTATCCCTAAATAACAGCAAGTTTCCGATAAATTATGACAGCTGCCGCCAAGTGCAGCAATGCTTCATATGACGAGCTTGTCTTTTCGTATCGGACGAGCAATTTACGAAATCTGTTGAACCACGAATGAGCGA
>JAZUCR010000893.1:0-5806 GCA_045639225.1 Victivallales bacterium | reverse complement strand
TCTGCCCGAGTCCTGCCCGCACCCCTCCAGCAAATTATTTCCCATAATTTACACCATCAATGCAGATGCCGCTACTCACATCTCTTTTATCATACCATCTCCTTCTTGATATTTCATTCTTCAGCAGCGGACGCCGCTTCGACCAGCGCGGCGAATTTGACATAACGACGGTAAAGTTTATCGCACACGGCAATGCGTTCCGGATCGGGCGCATAAACCCGGTCGAAGCCGGATGCCATGGCGGTCATCGCTTCGGACAGACTCGGGAACAATCCCGCCGCGGCCGCCGCGCTCATCGCTCCGCCCAGTGCGCATACCTGTTCGGATTTCACCGTTTGGACCGGCATGTTCAGCAGATCCGCGCACAGCTGCATGATATACGGCGATTTATGCGCGATCCCTCCGGTCGCCAGCACATGATCGACCTGCTGTCCATACTGCTGGAACTGTTCGATGATCCGGCGGAAGCCGCAGCAGGCGGACAGCACCAGCGCCTGATAGACCATGACCGGAGTCGAGCCCAGATTCAAACCGAAAATCGCTCCGCGCAGTCCGGGATTATCTCCCGGAGAACGGCGGCCGTTGAACCAGTCGAGCGCGAACACTCCGTTTTCCGGAAGGGGCAGGGCCGCCGCGGCTTTTTCCAACTCCGGCAGTGAAACGGACCCGCCGCAGGAAAGAAATTTTTTGAACCAGGCGAAAATATCGCCGAAAGCGGATTGTCCCGCCTCATATCCGGTCAGATCGGGCACGATGGAGCCGTCCACCTGGCCGCAGATGCCGGGAATGCAGTCGGTCTTCCGGCCGACCAGCAGATCGCAGGTCGAGGTGCCGAAAACCGAAACAAGCGTGTTTTCGCAGATATTGGCACCGACGGCGCCGGAGTGACAGTCGAGCATGCCGCAGGCAATCACGGTATCCTTGCGCAGACCGAGTTTTTCCGCCCATTCCGGCGAAATGGTCCCGGCCGGCTGTCCGGCGGTGAAAGTTTCCGTATACAGATTTTTCCGCAGTGCTGCCAGCCTCGGATCGATGGTCCGGAGAAATTCTTCCGGCGGCAGTCCGCCCCAGGAGGCATGCCACAGTGCTTTGTGTCCGGCGGAACAGCGTCCCCGCCGCAGCGTCAGCGGATCGGTGTTGCCGGTCAGCACCGCCGGGATCCAGTTGCAGTGCTCGACCCAGCTGAAAGCTTTGGCGCCGACTTCCGGCGCGGTGGAGAGAACATGCAGGACCTTGCTCCAGAACCATTCGCAGGAACAGTTTCCGCCGGTATATTGCCGGTAATCCGGGCCGTTCCAATGTTCCGCCGCCGCATTGATCTTTTCCGCTTCCGCGATGGAGGTGTGATCTTTCCACAGCAGGAACATCGCATCGGGATTTTCCGCAAATTCCGGCAGCAGAGCCAGCGGCGTTCTTGCCGCATCCACCGGACACGGCGTCGAACCCGTGGTATCGACTCCAATCCCCGCCACCAGGGAACGGTCTATGTCTTTCAGAACGGCCCGGAGAACATTTTCCATGCATTCCAGATAATCCGCCGGATGCTGGCGGAATTGCGACTTGGCCGCATCGGAATAAAGTCCCTGTTTCCAGCGGGGATATTCGCAGACCGCGGAAGCCAGTTCCCTGCCGGAGTCATTGACCAGCAGTGCGCGCACGCTGTCCGTGCCGAAATCCAGACCGATCAGATATTTTTCCATAGCGTATTTCTCCGATATTGAATTCTCTGTAATATATTGTCATTCGGTCCGAAAGTCAAGCTTTTTCACAGAACTTGGAGGCCGGAATTTTATCTCAGCCGATCCAGCGTATTGCGTGCCGCGGAATCTGGTGTGGACTTTGTGGACTTTGTGGACTTTGTGAACTTTGTGGACTTTGTGGACTTTGTGGACTTGGCATGACATGTGACCACCGGATTCCGCGCTGTCCATCATGTCCATAATGTCCACTATGTCCACCAAAGTTCGCGATCTCCCTTCCGGAACAGCAAAAAGCGCAATTCCCCGAAAAAGGGAATTGCGCTGAAGATAAGTTCGACTCAAAAATGCCGGATCAGAGTTTCACGAACTTCGGGAACGGATTCTGCCGATGGCATTCTTCGATCACCCGGATCTGACGCTTGACCTGCGCCAGCGAAACCACCAGCGGAGTTCCTTTGGTGAAGGCATCGTAAATATTCTTGTAATATTTGGTGCCCCAGTCGTCGAAACCGAGTGCGGCTTCCGGCGATTTCCAATGCTCTTCATAGAAGTTGAGCTTTTCGCTGCAGTAGACCGGCAGTCTGCCTTCTTTTTCCAGCGGTTCCTTGACCAGTTCCTGTTCCGGAGCTCCTTCCGGTTTGAAATACCGCCAGACGATCTCATCGCCGTTGGCTTTGAGTCCGCCGCAGGTGCCGTAGATGTTGAAGGTGTTGCCGGGATACATGCAGCAGCGGGAAACTTCCATGTCGATGGTGGGATGTCCCTTGCCGGCGAGGATCAGTTTGATATGGTCTTCGGCATCGCCGAAGGTGTTGGCCCGGTCCATCTTGCAGAAAATCTGCTCCGGATCGGCTTCGCCGTCGCCGTAGAACTGCAGGGCCAGATCCAGCGGAGCCGGACCGGTGTTCAGCAGTTCGCCCGCACACATGTCCTGAATAGTCTGCCAGTCCCAGCGGCGGCTGAAACCGTTGTATTCGATCTTGTCCATGACGATGCGTCCGAGGATGCCCGATTTCATGATCTCGAAGGACTTGCGGAACAGGGGACGGAACCGGGTCTGCTGGAAAACCGCGAAGAATTTGCCGCTTTTCTTGATGGCTTTTTCGAGTTTTTCCACATCGGCAACATGACGGCCCAGCGGTTTTTCGCTGATCACGTTGCGGCCGGCTTTGAGCAGTTCGATACTGATCGGAATATGATCGGGACTGCGGGAAGCATTGATGAAGAGTTCGATATCCTCGTTTTTGATCATTTTTTTGTAATCGTCGTATTCCGTGAATTTCGGAGACGGTGTGATGCCGTCCAGTTTCCGGCGTTCGGGAATGGGATCGGCAACGGCGATGACTTCGAAGCGCTTCTGAAGTTCCGGCAGGGTTTCGAACATATGACGGTGGATATTGCGTCCGCTGCGTCCCTGTCCGATGATTCCGACTTTGATTCTTTTCATGATCTGTTCTCCATTACAGGTTGGGATACTGATAAACGGGCATGGGTCGTCCGTATTGCAGGGAAAGTTCTGCGGCTTCCAGCATGGCCATGATCTCGAAGGATTCGCGCAGCGGAACACCCTCGGATTCCCCGTTGAAGAAACGGCCGATGTCTTCCACCAGATTATGGTAGAGATGTTTGCCGCCGACGTAGGTGAACATGCGGTTCTCACTGCCCTTGCGGAGCACGCCGCCGTAACTGTAATTGCCTCTGGTCAGCTGGACGGTGCCGCGGCGTCCGTCTCCGTATGCCACCGTGCAGACGACGCCCTGACGGTCCGGAACCGAGGTCACCTGGATCGCTCCCGGCCCCATGATCTTTTCCAGCATTTCGAAAGTGTGGACGCCATACCAGACGATGGAGGAGCCGGCCGGCGCCATTCCGAGCGGACCCCAGGTGATCCCCTGGTCGATCTGCGGCAGTTCCTCATGCGCTTTGACGATGTTCGCATCGAAACGGAGCGAGGATGCCGTGAAGAAGCGGATGTTGTTTTCTTTGGCGATCTTCAGGATCTCCGTGGCGTTATCGAGCGTATCGGCGAACGGTTTGTCCAGAAAGATCGGTTTGCCGAGCGCAGCGCATTTCCGGAAATATTCGAGGTGCAGAGCCGGATCGTTGATCTCGATGAAGATCGCATCGCAGTCGGCAACGGCTTCATCGAAATCTTCCGTGACCCTGATCCCGATGCTTTCCAGGTAAGCCTGGCGCTTGTCCAGCCCTTCTTTCTTCTGGAAGGGCGTTTCGAAACGCAGATTCCGGGTCACCTGCATGGTTTTGACCTGGAATTCCGGTTCCATGGCCGGGTCGTGAATGAATTTCGGAAATTCCGTGGCATGACTGGTGTCCAGTCCGACGATTGCACATTTGATCGTTTTGGTCATTGGTGATATGCCTCCTTGTTTTGGGCTTTCTTCCGATCATGTTGTAAATATACTCCGGAATCGCCGGAATAAAATGGTTTTTTTGATAAAAAAATGTTTTTTTTGATCTTTTTGCAGAAAATCTTGAATTTTTTCCCGCATCTCGTTATATTATCTTCGGGAAAACTCATCAGGGAAAGGAGCATCGCATGTCTGAAAACATTATTCTGGAAGCCATGAAGAACCGTCGGAGCATCCGTAAATTTCAAAGCGTTCCGCCGCCGGAGGATCTGATCCGTCAGGTGATGGAAGCAGGGATCTATGCCGCGAGCAGCCGCGGCCGCCAGTCGGCTGTGATCGTGGAAGTGAAGGACAAAGCAGTCCGCGACCGTCTGTCCGAGGTGAACCGGGAGATCGGCGGCTGGGATGCCGGATTTGATCCGTTTTACGGTGCACCGGTCTGTCTGATCGTGCTGGCTCCGAAAGCGGAAGCGAACCGGGTATACGACGGTTCGCTGGTGATGGGCAATCTGATGCTGGCGGCCTATGCGGTCGGCCTCGCCACCTGCTGGATCCACCGGGCGAGGGAAACGTTCGAAAAGCCGGAGTGGCGCGATTATCTCAAGTCGCGCGGTCTGGATGGTGAATACGAAGGGATCGGAATCTGCGTGCTGGGAACTTTCGAGGGTGATTATCCGCCGGTCCCGCCGAGAAAGCCGAACCGGATCTTCCCCGATCCCGCATGATCTGCGGTATGATGCCGGGCAGAAGATGATCATTGAATTATAATCAGACTATGCTCATTTTATGGGTCGGTATACTTCGGTATGTGCTTCGTGATTCCATGAAATCTCATACTGTGACATATTGAGATATATTGTGGCATACTGTGGCATATCGTAGCATGCTGTGACATACTGTGACATATTGAGATATACTGTGGCATACTGTGGCATACTGTGGCATATCGTAGCATGCTGTAATTTTGCATGTTTTTATATTGATTTTTCATTTTTATACTTGACTTTTCAACATTTTTCGATTATATTTCCATGATGCCGATAATTGGAGCTGAATTATCGGCATCATGACTTTCTTTTTGAATTTGATTTTTGACGAGATTAAGTAGGAAAAATCTGTCATGCAAATGATGTATTATTCCGCAGCATCATCTCTATAAGATCACCTCTGCAGAATCACCTCTGCAAGATCACCTCTGCAGAATCACCTCTGCAAGATCACCTCTGCAGGATCATCTCTGCAGAATCACCTCTGCAGGATCATCTCTGCAGAATCACCTCTGCAGGATCACCTCTGCAGAATCACCTCTGCAAGATCATCTCTGGAAGAAGGAACAGTGCCTGAAATAACGATATCGGCCCGGGGGCAGGGGCCGATGCCGCACTGACTCAGTCGGCGTGAATATAGGCGTCCGCGGCCTCGTTTTCCGCCTCGGTCCTCTTCTTTTGAGCCATGCACCAGTGATACAGGACCAGCGGCACCGCCATGAAGAACAGCGAACCGAAAAGCAGAAACGCAATATACAGGATCACCGCATGGGTTCCATCCGCGCGGACGTTCGAGGTGGGAATGAACCCGACCGCGATCGCCAGCAGCGAGGTCAGAAACGCGATGCCGGAGACGATCCACATGCCGGTTTTTCCGCCGGGGATCCGGTAGGGACGCGGCACGTCCGCTTTGGAATACCGCAGTTTGATTGCCGCCGCGAACATGAACAAGTCGGATCGTAGCCATGTC
>JAZUCR010000892.1:0-1555 GCA_045639225.1 Victivallales bacterium | reverse complement strand
GGGACATTTGCCGTGTCCTCCCCGCCCCGGAGTTTTTCCGCCGCGGGAAAAAAGCGGCGTCTTTCCGGAAGTGGCTGGGTTTGGCGGCGCTGCTTTGGCTCGGCACGGTCTTGTGCTGGGCATACGGCATCGGTCTTGCCGTCAAATATATTTATCATGACGGCGGTTTTCTGGAGTATCTCAGGGAGCCTGCATGGAGTTTGCCCTATTGGGCGGCGGCGGCGCTGCTGCTGCTTTCGGGAAGCGTGCTTGCGACCGGCAAGGTTTACAGTTTGCTCGGCCATTTCCCGTACCGGGATATTTTTACGCTTCCGGTCAAAATCCTTGCCGGAACGGCCCTTGCCGTCTATGTCGGTCTGGTGGCCGCCGCTCTGAGCGCCGATGCGCGATGCGAAGCGGAAAAAGCAATGCTGGGAAAACATTTCAACCGCCCCCTGACCGCCGAGGCATTGCAGGAAATGATTTGCCGCGACCGGAAGGCCGACGGAAATTTCTGGAAGGAAGTGGATGCTCTGCTCCCCGGAGAGAAACCGCCCGCCCCGGAAATCGGTCACTGTTTTGCCGAATTTTCTCCGGAACAACTTGCCGCGTGGCGAAAAAAATTCACATCGTCGCCGGAGTTCGCCCGTCTTGACCGGATGCTGAACAAGCCCCTTCCGGCTTACCCGCGAAAATTCGAGAGATATAAAATTTCGCTCATTCTGCTTGGCCCCGAATTGCATCAGCTCAGGTCGATGGCACGGCTTCAGGTCTGGCACATCCGGTTCGCCGTCGCAGAGAAAGATCGTGCCGCCGCGGTTGCGGCCTTGCAGCGCATGGACCATTTGAGCGATTATCTTGCCGCCGAACCTTTTTTGATCCATGCGCTGGTCAAAATGGCGATCGACACGATCAAAGTCAGAGCGCTTGAAAGGCTCCTCGCCGCTCAAATTCTCAATCGGGACGACCTGCTTGCGCTCAAGCGGCGATGCCGTGCCGTCCGGGAACAGCTTGCCGCGATGGAACGCAGCGCCGTTTGGAGCGAAGCGCATTTAGGCGCCGATTTTATGGAGGCCTGTGTTCACGCGGAGACGGCGGAAAAAGATCAAAGAGTTGTGCCGTGGGAAAAACTGCGGTTTCTGCTGCCGCAAGGCTGGCTGTTTTTCGAGGGAAACCGTTTGAATCTGCTGCGCTTCTACCGCGACGCGGACAAATTCCGCGATCTGCCCGAAGTGGAACGGGACTCGCTGTTTTCCTGTTTTGCCGCCGGTCTGACGCCTTCGTTCAAAAATGCGGGGGAGCGCTTTCTCAAGAGCGAACTTGAGCAGCGGGGGATCGAATTTTTCATGGATCAGGAACTGTACCGTCTTGAACACGGCGAACTTCCGGAGGCGCTGCCGCCGCCCCTTGATCCATTCAGCCGCCAGCCGATGCACTACACGCACGGCATGGTTGAGGAGACCCGGGAAGTCTATGAAAAAAATGAGGAGACATTCAGGATTTCCGCCCGCCGGCTGTGTTCTCCGACGGAGGGGCATTGCAATGTCACAGTCACCATTCCGGATGCTCCGCCGCC
>JAZUCR010000891.1:0-1664 GCA_045639225.1 Victivallales bacterium | reverse complement strand
GTTCGTCCAGCCGCTGCCGCTCCAGTTCCGCCCGGTGCAGCACTGCTTCGGCTTCCTGCAGAAACAATTCTCCCGCCTCGGTCAGTTTCACGGAGCGGCTGGTCCGTTCGAACAGCTTCGTTTCCAGCTCATCTTCCAGCTTCCGGATCGCCGCGCTCAAGGGGGCCTGCGTCATATTCAGTTTCGCCGCCGCCCGATGAAAATGCAGTTCCTTCCCGACCGTCACAAAGTAACGCAATGCCGTCAGTTCCATTGATTTTCCTTTCGGCTGATTGATATTTATAATAACTCAATCAATATATATCAAGATATTGTAAAAATCAAATTGCCGTTTATATTTTATGAAAACCCCGGAAAAAGGAGGCGGCATGAAAATCGAAAAAATCACGATGTATCGGGTCTGCAATCCGATCAAGCGCCCGTATACCACGGCGTTCGGCACGCAGAAGGCTTTCAATTCTATCCTGGTCAGGCTCGAATCGGAAGGATTCTCCGGCTGGGGAGAATCCGCACCGGGCGGAGGACCGTTTTTCTCGTATCAGACGGACCAGACCAGTTTCATGATCGCGCGCGACTTCATCATCCCGCAGCTGCTGCACCGCGAGATCGCCTCGCCGGAGGAACTGCAGGAGATCCTGGCTCCGATCCGGGGACACGAATTCGCCAAGGCCGCTTTCGACGTCGCCTTCTGGGATCTGCTCTGCCGTCAGCGGAACATCCCGCTGAAAAAAGCGATCGGCGGCACCAAACCCAAAGCGGAAGTCGGCTACTGTTTCGGCGTGCTCGCCAATTTCGATGAACTGATCGCGGGGATCGACCGCGTGACCAAAGCCGGCTATCCGCGCGTCAAACTGAAATTCTGTCCCGGCTGGGAATGCGACATGCTCGAAGCGGTCCGCAGCGTCTATCCGAAACTGACGATCCATATCGACTGCAACAGCGCCTACACGCTCGACGATCTGCCGATGCTCCGGTCGCTGGACAAATATGAGCTGGCCATGATCGAACAGCCGCTGATGCATGACGACATGATTGACCATGCCAAGCTGCAGAAGCAGATCGCCACCCCGGTCTGTCTGGATGAAACGATCTGCTCGCTGCAGGATGCGCGTCAGGCAATCGAGATCGGCGCCTGCAAATACATCAACATCAAATATGCGCGCGTCGGCGGCATCACCAACTCGCTCGCGATCCATAAACTCTGCGGCGAAACCGGAACCGGCTGCTGGCTCGGCGGCATGGGCGAATCTTCGCTCGGCACCACCGTCGTCGCCAATCTCTGCACCCTGCCGTATGTCAATTATCCCTCGGATATCTCCCCCGCGGATAAATTCTATGCGGAAAATCTCGGACAGCCGGTCCTGCTCACCGATCAGCCCGGCACCTACACGCTGCGCGACCAGCCGGGTCTGGACGTGGAACCCAATCCAGCCGTGCTGGCAAAATATAAGCAGGAGGAATATTCCGCATGAAAAGCGCAGCCGAACTGAAAAAAACGGTCATTGCACAAATCGATTCCCGCCGGGAGGAGATCCTGCAGCTGGCCGATACCCTGCTGCATAATCCCGAAACCGGCTACAAGGAATTCAAAACCGCCGAACTGGTCAAAAACGAACTGCTCAAGCTCGGATTGAAACCGCATACGGGTCTGGCGGTGACCGGCG
>JAZUCR010000890.1:0-2266 GCA_045639225.1 Victivallales bacterium | reverse complement strand
AACAAGTATTCATCATTCATCATTTATCATTCATCATTCCAGCGAAAGCGGAGCTTTACGCTGATAGAGCTCCTCGTGGTGATCGCGATCATTGCGATTCTGGCGGCCATGCTGCTGCCGGCACTGAAAAATGCCCGCAATTCAGCGCAGAAGATGAGCTGTCTGAACAATTACAAAGGCATCGGCCAGCTCGTTTTCATGTATATGGATCAGTCGAGAGAATATCTCCCGTATTCCTATCTCAAGAAACCCCTGCAGCCGGCGATGACCATGATGTCGAAAGCCGGTCTGCTGGAGCTCAAAGTCGGCGGCCTCTATCAGTGTCCTTCGCTGAAAGATGAAGCGGACCGGACTGCGCCCGGCGATGCGAATTTCGCCTGCCTGAACTATACGCGGACCCATTACGGCTGGAACGACCGCATCGGTTATATCCATACCTCGGAAGCCTATCGGCCCCTGAGAATGTCGGATGTCTATCTGCCGTCCATGCTCATTGTGATGTTCGATCTGCCGGTGGAGCAGAAGATCCGGAACAAGTTCAATTACGAAGGCCGCTGGGAAGCCTATCTCATGCTGCCGAAGAATATCGCGAACGGGAAAAATCTTCCCCTGCACGGCAATCAGTTCAATATCCTGACTCTTGACGGTTCGGCAGGTTCGGTGCTTCCGACGGAATATGCGCGGCGCTATGAACCCTACCGCCTGAAAGCCCATAAATGATTTCTGCAAACAGGAGTTTACCCATGTTCGAAAGATTTTTGCCGATCCTCTCGATTATGGTTTCCGCGGCGGTCCTTACGGCTGCGGAAGCTGCGCCGGGTCTTTTCATCAACGTCCGCGATCACGGAGCGGCCGGCGACGGCGTCCGCGATGATGCTCCGGCGATCCAGAAAGCCATCGATGCGGCGGCACAGACCGGAGGAACGGTATTTTTCCCGATCGGCAAATACCGGATCTGCAAGACCCTGACCGTTCCCGGGGGCAAGCCCGCTCCGAAAGTCCAGCAGAACTGGATCACGCTCCGCGGCGCGGGCGGCACCGGCAGTCAGCTGCTCGGCGATCAGGTGGATTATATTCTCCGCGCGGCTCCGGCGAGTGAAAAATACCGCTATTCCAGCGGCACCCGGATCTATGAATTGACCTTCACCAGTTTTTCCCGGCAGAAGCGCTGCAGCGGCATCGACGCGTCCGGCATGCTGCGGGCGTATATCGAAAACTGTAATTTTCTGTTTCTTGAGCGCGGCATCCATACGTTCCATCCGACCCGCAAGGACAGCATGTGGATCCTGCGGATTGCCAACAATGTGTTCAACCTGAACCGTAACTGGGCGATCGACATTCAGCGGGCATTCGACATCGTGATCGTCAACAACGTCATCGAGGCCGGCCGGGGCGGGATCAAGGTCGGAACTCCGGGTGACACCGCCGATGCTGCCTGCAACACGCTCCGGATCGAAAACAATGTGCTCGAAGGTCTCAGTGAGATGAAAGACCATTACGCTATTCTCGGCGCATCCTGGGTCGGTGCCCGGATCGCCGGCAATTATTTCGAGGCGAACGGCGGCGGCGATATCGCCATCATTCCCAGGGACGGCGACGGCTGGACCCGCGGCGTGACCATTAACGGCAACACCTTCGCCCCGGCGAAGAAGCTCAGGGAGAATCCCGAGTACGGACCGATCCTTCTCCAGCGTGTGATGGACATTCAGATCACCAACAATTTCACCACTTGCGAACGGCTTATCCACGGCAAAAGCAACCGCGTGATGCGGGGCCTCAATGTTCAGGGCAATTCGCTGAGCAATCCGGCGTCCGTTTCATTCGACGGCCTTTCCCCCGCCGAGCGGGCCGCTTATGAAAAGAAGCTCAATACCCACAAGCTCAGCCGGAACCGTCTGGTGCTGGACGGCCGCATGAAAGTCGGTCTGGATTCCGACTGCGGGGTCCGGATCGGCGGCAATACCATTTCCTATGCGGACGCCATGCCGCAGGGGAAAGATATGAAAGCAATGCCCGGCGATGTGGTCTTTTCCCGGAAACCTGAGGTCAAAGACGGCCGCGTAGTCATCGGCTGGTATTGTCTCGACGGCGGCAAATCGCCCCGCTGGTGTCCGATCAGCATTTCCGCATCCGAAAGCAAATAACCCGTAAACTGTATACAAGGAACCCGATGATGAAAAACGGAAAATTGGTCGCCGCGCAGATCGGCTGCGGTAAATTCGCCTGGGCTCAGGACCTCGTCAATCTTACGCATCACCCCGATGTC
>JAZUCR010000889.1:0-1826 GCA_045639225.1 Victivallales bacterium | reverse complement strand
CTGCTTGACGCCGTTGCGTTCGGGGAAGGCGGCGGGCCACTCGGGAAGCCAGAACCAGAGTTTTTCTTCCAGCGGTTCGGGCGCTTCCACGATCTGAGCTGTGCAGCCGTTCAATCTGAACTTGCGGCGGAGTCCGCCCTGCCATTCATCGCAGGAAATTTCATCCGGCAATTTCAATTTTGCCTCCATTTTCAATCCTTCTTCTTTTCCGAGGCAGGGTGCTCTGTCACACGGACATAATCCAGCGTGTAGGAACGTTCCGCGCCGTCGCGCTTGCTGCTGCGGGTGTAAATCGCAAAATAAGTCAGTTCGGCCGGTTCGAACGGCGGGAGCTTTTTGATTGCCCGCCGACTGGCATTATAACCGCCGCGAGCAACATCGAAAGTCCGGATGCTGAAATTGGAATGGATCTCTTTCGCACTGAAACGGATCCAGTCGGAATGGTTTTTGCCGTCCTTGCCCAGATAGCTCCAGGTGGCCATGTGGATCAGCTCCGGATCGGGACTTTTGAAACGGATTTCGATCGTGCGGGCTTTTTCCAGGTTCGCGCCGTTCAGCCCGGTCAATGTGAGTTCACCGTAGGAATTTTCCCCTTTCGGATAGGTGATGAAAACCTTCAGTTCGCCGTTTTCATCTTTCAGCCGGCAGGTATCTTTGACCGCTTTGGACTTGCCCGTGACACTGACGCGCCGTCTGAGGAAGGTTTTGTTGACCGAGGAAAAATCTTCCAGTGCGGGATCGCCTTTGCCGACCATCAGGATCGCCGGCAGATGCATCACGTTATGGAAATTGCCGTAAACGGGGATCCAGCAGGACTTTTCATAATTCTGCCCGACGCCGCTGCATTTGTTGCGGCAGATATTCATGCGCAGGAGCGGATTCACCGATTCCGGATCGATACCGATCTCCTTCAGCGGGATGGCCATTTCCAGCGAATAGAAATCCTTGCCGCGGAACACCTTGATGTCAGCGGCGGAATTCCAGGTGCGGTCCATCTTGCCGAACTTGGCATAATCGAGGATCACGCCGTTCTGGTTGACCGTGATGTTGCGCAGCGCTTTGGCCGGCATGGCATCGGTGCGGAAAAAGAATTCCAGCGAATCATCATCGTAAACCGCTGTGTCGCGGTCTTTGCAGACCAGTTTCGCGGTGAGGATGTCCGGATCGTAAGCTCGGACACCGATATACAGCTTGCCGTCATCGCGGAATCCCATTTTGAACTTGGTTTCGTAACGCGGCGGCAGCGGCGCATTGGCGAGACGGAATTTATATTCCGGCAGACTTTTCCAGAAGAGATCATCCAGTTTGCCGTCGATCACCGGCGGTTTGGCACTGGAAACCGTCAGCACGGTGTCATTGGAAAGTTTGGCATCGCGCTGATAGGCGCGGGCGACTTTGACGAAATCGTTGAAATGGGATTTGCGGATCCAGGCGATGCGTTTGGCATAGATGGAACCCGGGGGAACTCTCTTCTCCGCTTTGGCAATGTCGTCTTCGAGCCGGTCCAGAACCTTGTCTGTGTAGATATCCTCATAGAGTTCCTTGCCGGAGAACTTGGCGAACATTTTTTCGATATCGCCCTGCGTGGACTTGACGTTTTCCCAGCGTTCGATCATGAGGGAGAAGAACCGTTTCATTTCGGGAGCGGCGGGACCGTAGAATAGTTTGTAATGACGGTCCAGCTCGGCATCGACGTCGACCGGGGCGCCCCACATGGCCTTCATGCTGAAATAGAATGTGAGATAATTCTGAAAACGCATGAAACTCAACCGATCCATGATCTGATATTCCATCTCGTCATCGCTCAGATTGTACAGCGATTGCAG
>JAZUCR010000888.1:0-2080 GCA_045639225.1 Victivallales bacterium | reverse complement strand
TGGAAGCACTGTTGTCGTATTTCGTGCTGTTTCTGATCCTGTTCGGAATGCTTCATATCTATTTCTTTTTCAACGGGCAGTATTTCGCAGATTACGCAGCCCTCCGCGGAGCCCGTTCGCGCGCGGTGGGCTTCGCCGATTATCTCGTCCAAAGGGAAAGCAGGGTCAATGCCATCGGCGGTTCCGGTCTGATGGTCTATCCCGGTCTCCACAATGCGGAAATCGATGAAAGCTCACCATATGCAGCGGACCAGTTCACCCAGGAAAAGACCATGATCCAGCGCTACCGCGCCGGTTTCTCCTGGCTGGAATATGAATTCTGGTTCGGCAATACGGGGAATCCGAACCGCGGGGTGCCCACGCATCTGGGGCTGTCGATCCAAAATTCGAACAATCAGGTGAAAATGTCGACCGAATTCCGGGATTATTCCATGCCGATGTCAGGTGCGCGGATCGAAAAAGACGGGAACGGCAATATTCTGAGAGACAGCAACGGCAATCCAAACACCAGAGGTTTCCGGCTGTTCTTCCGCCGCGGGATCGATCTGAAAGGCTCAGCCTCCCTGGCGGATCATGCGAAAGTTTATCTGGAGGACTGAAAGGTCATGATGGGTTTCATCCGGCAGAAAAGACGCGGAGCGGGGGGGCAGGTACTGCTGCTGGCCGTGCTGGCGATGGTCATTCTGGTGATCGCGATCATGGTGCTGTTCGACGTGCAGCGGATCATGCGCGGAAAAATCCGGGTGATGAGCGGGATCGACGCCGCCGCGCTGACCGGTGCGGAATGGCAGAAACACACCCTGAACATCATCGGCGAACTGAATCTGATCAAAGCCTGCACTGTGCTGATCAGCGATTCGATCTACGGGATCGGCGGGGATCCGGAAAGCTTCATGAAAGTCAACGTGTCGGAGGATGCGACGGAAGCGGAAATCGCCGCCGCAATCCAGAAAGCCAGACAAGAGCTCGCCCAGTTGAAAAAATCGTCGGACATGCTGACGGAAATGCAGGTGCGGGTGAGTTTCGTCGGACCGCTGATCGGATTCGGAGCGGCGCAGCAGGCGGCCAAGAACAACGGTCTGCCGCATAACCGGAACTGCACCGAATATCTGATCGATTTCTACGAGCTGATCATGGATGACGATATTTACGGGAATCCCGACATCGTGCCGCAGACCTACCATAATTATGCGTGGAGATATCCGTATGCGAACATGATTTTTGCACTGGCCGGCAGCCGGGACCGGGATAATGCCACCGGCGCGGCGGTCGGCACCATGGTCAAGCACATGGGCATGCCCAATCTCTACGCCGACCCGCCGACCAATCCGAATTTCATCGCGTATCTGCAGCTGCGCGCCGTGATGGACGCCATCGCCGCCAACGACTGGTGCATGCTCAAGACGCTGCTCGATGCGGACGATTCGGCTTTCCTGGGCAAATGGTGGGGAAACATCAAGATCAACCCCAACCGGGATTTCCTCGGCTGTTCCGAGATCCTGCCGATCCATGCGGATTATTCCGAGGCCGACCAGATTTTCGATTTTGCAAATGGACCGGGTTACCTTGCCGATGCGATCAGCCGGAAAAGCGGACGCGACGCCCTGCTCGTGCCGCTGAGCAATTTTTATAACAAAACCGATCCGGTCAATGCGGACGGCTCGCTCAACCGGAACGATGGAGATATGAAGTTCAATCCGCTGCCCGCGTTCACCTGGGCGATTTTCGCGGACAAATGGCGGACCTACGCCGACACGTCCGAGTGGAATCAGTATCTGCGCTCCGGGTTCCGCGAAGGATACGACTATTACTCCGGCGCGCTTTCGTATTTTTCGGTATCAGTGCCCAACAATTCATTTCTGATGCGCCACAATATACCGTCCGATTTCCGGAAAGCGGGAGGAGATACCGGAGGAACCGCCTGGGGCCGGATGCGCACCTATTCCGACAAGGCTTCCAGGGATATCAGCAGCAACATGACCCGTCAGGGTATCCGCTTCATGGCTACGGCCAAACCGTTCGGAGTCCTGAAAACCAAGGACGGAAAAACGCATCGTCCGTTCGACGCCGGCATGATCCT
>JAZUCR010000887.1:0-7324 GCA_045639225.1 Victivallales bacterium | reverse complement strand
TGGGGGGGCTCGGTGCGCTGATGTTTGCCGCCCGGCATCCGGAAAGAACCGCCCGGGTTGCGGAATTTTTCGGCATTACCGATCTGGAAGAATTTTTCCGGGCAGGAAGATATCCGGAGATTTTGGGGCGTCTTTCTGCGGAGGAACGCGCGGACCGCGCTCCGGTCCGGGTAACTGCACGATACAGTGGCATACCGATTTTGATCCTGCACGGCGACCGGGATGATATCGTGGATATTTCTCATTCCGAAAAACTGTATGCCGCGCTGAAACGCCAGAACAGTCCGGTCGATTTTCGCGTGATTCCCGGATACGGTCATACCAATGATATTCTGGCTGTCGCTGGAATATATGTGAAACAATTTATGGAGGAATGACCCGATGGTCTCAAAATTGATTCTGGGCACGGTGCAGTTCGGGCTGAATTACGGAATTGCCAACCGTGAAGGCAAGCCGAGTCTGGACAAAGTGCGCTCGATTCTCCGCTGCGCAGCGGATCACGGGATCCGGATTTTGGACACCGCAGCCGCTTACGGCGACAGTGAAACTGTGATCGGGACCCTGCTGAAAGAAGATCCTGCACTGAAAAAACATTTTCAAGTGGTCAGCAAGATCCCCCCGCTGCCGGAAAACAGTTCTCCCGGGGAAATCCGCAGCTTGATCGGTCGATCTGTGGATACTTCGCTTCGGAATTTGAACCTGGAGCAGTTGTATGGCATTTTATTTCATCGGGAGCAGGATGCCCGGCATTTGAAGTTTTTGAAAGAGCTTGCAGTTCAGGGGAAAGTGCTTATGAGCGGTTTTTCCGTGGATGGAAATTTGCCGGATCAAACCCCGGAAGCGGAAATGCTTCAGGTGCCGGGAAATGTCCTGGACCGTCGTTTCGTTCCTTTCCCCGGGAAAAAACCCCGCAGGCTTTTTGTCCGAAGCGTTTATTTGCAGGGTCTGCTGATGATGCCGGAAGAAAAAATCCCGGTCGGCCTTGCCGGAGTTATTCCTTACCGCCGCAAGCTGACCGCCCTGGCGGAAAAGAACGGCATGCTTCCTGCGGAACTTTACATGCGGTATCTGCTTTCGTTTCCCGATATTGACGGTGTGCTGACCGGGGTCGACAATGCGGAACAGCTGGATTTTAATGTCAGGATCACGGCAGGCGGTCCGCTGGATGATGGACTGATGCAGGAAATTTTCCAGCTGATCCCGGATTTGCCGGAATCCTGGATCCGTCCCAGTTTGTGGACAAAGAAAAAATAAATCTGTCAGGCTTTCCTGAAGTGAAACGCGGGCTGAATTTTCACTTCCGATTCTCCTTCCTGCTCTTGAAAAAAGTCCGATGCAATGCTAATATATGTGCCCGGTGATGGTTCCGGCTGTTCCTTTTAGCAGGAACGAACTTTCAACTGTTTTTGAATTTTAAAGTCAATTCAATATAAAAAGGATCTGTGAAATGGCAGTGAAAATCAATGTTGATTTCCCGGGCGGGAGTGTGGTCGTGCGGGCTTGCCGGGATAAACAGGTGCTGCTGCGGCAGGATACCTGGGGATCGTCCATCAAATTTCTCTATTTCTATTTCGAAGCGGAAAGCGATGATACGGACTGGTATGATTTTGATTTCGTTTCGGGGAATTCGGTCTCGTCCGGCGGGGTTGCCTATTCGCTCGACCGGGGCCTGACCTGGGATCATCTGCCGTTCGGAGCCGGCAGCTGCCGGACCGGATTCCGGTATTTCATGCAGAAAAACCGGCCGGTGCGGTTCTGTCTGGGACAGCAGTTCCTCCAGGCCGATCTGGAACGCTTTCTGACGCAAAACCCGGCCATCCGCAGGGAGGTATTGTGCCGAAGCATCGGCAAACGGGAGGTGGAACTGCTCCGTATCGGTTCCGATGCCCCCGACCGAATACCGGTTCTGCTGACCTCCCGGCACCATGCCTGCGAGATGCACGGGACCCAGGTGATGATGGGATTGCTCGCCGCGGCCGCCGCCGACGCCGATTTCCAGAAAAAATATACGGTCTACGCTGTTCCGTTCGTCGACAAGGACGGAGTCGAGGAAGGGCTGCAGGGAAAAGCACGGATCCCGCACGACCACAACCGGGATTACGGAGACCCTTCGATTTATCCGGAAGTCCGTGCGCTGAAAGCACTGGATCAGGAAAAACATTTTCAGATCGTTCTGGATTTCCATTGTCCCAGGCTGTACCGGGAAAAAATCTTTTTCTTCGGCAGCGAACATCCCCGGATCGAACGCAATATCGAGGAACTCTGCGACCTGATCGGATTATACGGACCGTCCTGGCTGAACTTCAACCGGGACGATCTGATCAAATTCGGCGTCGGCCACAACCGGCCGTATCGGGACGGTATTTCCTGTGCCCGCTATTTCGCGACTCAGCCCTGGGCCAAACTTTCGGCATCCAATGAGATCTCCTATGATTTGGCCAACAAGCAGCTGCTGACCGTGGCAAAACTCCGGGAATACGGCGAAGGCATTGCCAATGCCCTGTTGCAGCTGACTTTGCAATAACCCGGAAAAAATATCCCGAATTCTCTATTTTCGCTTGCGTTTTTCAATAAAAATGCTAGATTATCGACAGTTTAAATATAACAGCAGAAAGGATGCGAGCCATGATAATAGAGACATTTCCGATCCGGACAGTAGGCCCGGCCAAAATCAAAACGCCGCTGGACTTGAGAACCCCGTTCGTCTCCGATCAGGCACAGGTCTTTTATGACCGGGAAGCCGACGGAGCGAAGAAGGAATTCCAGGAAACCGGCAAGATCCACGCTTTCGAAAAAGCCGGACCGCGGGAAAAGATCTTTTTCGATCCCAACTGGTGCAAGGCCGGCATCCTGACCGCCGGCGGGCTCTGCCCCGGACTGAACAACGTGATCAAAGGCATCACCGAAACACTGAAGAAGATTTACGGTGTTCCGGTGGTTTACGGGATCCCCTACGGATATGCCGGGCTCAACCCGGAACTCGGACACCGGCCGATCATGCTGGATGAAAACACCGTGGACGGCATCCACGAACAGGGGGGCACCATTCTGGGGTCCTCCCGGGGCAGTCAGAGCACGGAAGCCATGCTGGAAACCCTGATGCGGATGGATATCAACATGCTGTTCTGCATCGGCGGTGACGGCACGCTGCGGGCAGCGCATGAACTGGCGCAGGAAATCCTGAAACGCGAACTCAACATCAGCGTGATCGGTATTCCGAAAACCATCGACAACGACATCTGCATGATCGACAAAACGTTCGGTTTCGAAACCGCGGTCCATGCCACCAATCCGATGATCACCGTGGCGCACAACGAAGCCAAAGGCGCACCCAACGGCATCGGACTCATTCACGTAATGGGACGGGACAGCGGGTTCATCGCCGCTTATTCCTCCCTCGCCAATCCGCACGTCAACTTCTGCCTGGTTCCGGAAGTGAAATTCTCGCTGGAAGACGGACCGGACGCCTTTCTGCCCAGACTGCATGACCGGCTGAAACGCCGTCACCATGCGGTGATCATCGTGGCCGAAGGAGCGGGACAGGATCTGATCCAGGGTGAACGACAGAAAGACGCCTCCGGCAATCTGCTCAACAACAATATCGGCATGTTCCTGAAGGACCGGATCAAGGAATATTTCAAACGGAACAATTTCGAAGTCAATATCAAATATTTCGATCCGACTTATCTGATCCGCGGCATCGCGGCGGAAGCTTCCGACTCGGTGTTCTGCCTGCTGCTGGCGCAGAATGCGGTCCATGCCGCCATGGCGGGCAAAACCGACATGCTGGTCGGTCACTGGAGTGACACCTTCACCCACGTGCCCATCGAAATGGCAATCAGGGAACGCAAGAAGATCGATCCCCGCGGTTCGCTCTGGCGCTGCGTTCAGATGAATATCCGCTGATCTTGATTCAACCTTAAAATACCAACGAAAGGAAATCCGGAAAAATGTCTCTGGAAAAAATCACTGCGCTGTCCGTGAAATACGGATCCGACGCCCGTTTCGTTCTCGCCGGCGGCGGGAACACCTCGTTCAAAGATGAAAAATTTCTCTATGTCAAGCCCAGCGGCGTCTCCCTGGCCGCCATCAAGCCGGAAAACTTCGTCAAGATGGACCGTGCACAGATCCGCAAGATCTTCACGGAAACGCTGCCGTCCGACGATACCGCCCGCGAAGCCGCGGCCAAAGACCTGATGACGGCGGCAGTCTGCTCCGGCGGACGTCCCTCGGTGGAAGCCCCGCTGCATGAACTGCTCCCGTTCGCCTACGTGGTGCATCTCCACCCGGCACTGGTAAACGGCATGACGGCGGCGGAGAAGGCGCAGGAGACCTGTGCGAAACTCTTCCCCGACGCCCTGTGGATCCCGTATGTCGATCCCGGATACACGCTCTCGAAAAAGGTCAGCGACGAAATGGCCGCGTATAAGGCCGCCAAAGGCAAAGCTGCCAGCCTGATCTTCCTGCAGAATCACGGCGTGTTCGTCGGGGCCGACACTCCGGAAGAAATCGACGCCATCTACGCGAACGTCATGGGCACGCTGGAAAAAGCCTATGCCGCGGCCGGAGTCGCCATGGAACTGGCGAAACAGGAACCCTGCATGGACGCGATCAAGCAGTATGCGCCGAAACTCCGCACCATCCTCGGCGACGAGAACGGAGATTCCATCAAGGCCAAGTTCGTGGTCTGCGCCGGCAATTTCGAAGTCTCCGGCGGCCCGCTTTCCCCCGATCATATCGTCTATTCCAAATCTTTCCCGATGGTCTCCGAAGACCCGAAAAAGGAAGATGTGGATGCTTACGTGGCCGCCAACGGTTTCAAGCCGCTGGTGGTGAGCGTGCCGGGACGCGCCGTGTTCTGCGCCGGGACTTCGCTGAAAGGTGCGAATACCGCCGCTGCGCTGGCGATGGATGCCGCGCTGGTCAAACAGCTGACCGCGGCTTTCGGCGGCCCGCATTACATTTCCGAACGCGACCGCAAATTCATTGAAAACTGGGAAGTGGAATCCTACCGCCGTTCGATGGCGACCAAGACCGCCGCGGCCGGACGTCTGCAGGGCAAGGTGGCCGTAGTCACCGGCGCCGCGCAGGGTTTCGGTTACGGCATTGCCGAAGAACTCGCCCGCGAAGGCGCGGTGATCGTGGTCGCAGACCTCAATCTGGAAGGCGCGCAGAAAGCCGCCGACACCATCCGCGGCGAATATCCCGTCTCCGAAGCATTCGCTGTCGCGGTCAACGTTTCCAATGAAGATTCCATCGCCGCCATGGTCGGCGAAGTGGCAAAACGCTGCGGCGGAGTCGATCTGTTCGTCTCCAACGCGGGCGTGGCCAAGGCCGGTTCGGTCAAGACCTTCACGCTCAAGGACTGGGAATTCGTCACCGACATCAATTACAACGGCTATTTCCTCTGCACCAAACATGTGGCCAGCCTGATGGCGGCTCAGACCGCGGACGGCGGCGACTGGCTGGATATCGTCCAGGTCAACTCCAAGAGCGGACTGGAAGGCAGCAACAAGAACGGCGCTTATGCCGGCAGCAAGTTCGGCGGCATCGGTCTGACCCAGAGCTTCGCGCTCGAACTGGTCACCGACCGGATCAAAGTCAACAGCGTCTGCCCCGGCAACTATCTGGACGGCCCGCTGTGGAGCAATCCCGAACGCGGTCTTTTCGTGCAGTATCTGAACAGCGGCAAGGTCCCGGGCGCAAAGACGGTCGCCGATGTGAAACGTTATTACGAATCCAAAGTCCCGATGAACCGCGGCTGCTTCCCGAAAGACGTCGCCAAAGCGATCATCTACTGCGTGGAGCAGAAATATGAAACCGGTCAGGCCATCCCGGTGACCGGCGGACAGGTCATGCTCAACTGAGGAGATTTCTTATGGCAGACGAGATCAAACAGCATACGATTTCCGTTCTGGTGGAAAACAAGTTCGGCGCCCTGGCGCGGATCGCCGGACTGTTCAGCGGACGCGGCTACAACATCGAGTCGCTGACGGTCAACCACACCCATGATCCGAATCTTTCCCGCATGACCATCGTGACCAAAGGGACCGATGAAGTGCTCGAACAGATCGAAAAACAGCTCAATAAGCTGGTAGATGTGGTCAGTGTGACCGACCTCAATTCCTCCGATTATCTGGAACTGGAACTGGCGATCATCAAGGTGCGGACCTCCGCGCTGACCCGCGTTGCCATCGTGCAGCTGGTGGAACTCTTCCACGGCTACATCCCGAATGTCAACAAGGACGAACTCTGCATCGCCATTTCCGGCTCGCCGCAGAAAATCGAGCATTTTCTGACGCTGATGAGCGATTTCAAGATTATCGAGATCGCCCGGACCGGCAGCACCGCGGTCACCCGCGACTCGGGAGCCACCAGCACCGGAAAAAAATAATCTGCGTCCATGAGCCGTCTGAAACTGGAATTCAACGCGGGGACTCTCCTGCTCCGGGAAGATCCCGGGGCGGGTATCCTGCCGGGCGTTTTTGGATCTCTGGCGGTTCAGGACGACCGGGCGGGCGATGCCTGGCGCGCCGCAGCTTACCAGTATGCGCCCATTCTGCGGCTGGCCAAACAACACGGCATCGAAGTCGACGACCAGGCGCGCGATTATGCGCCGATGGACCTGAAACTTTACTCTCCCTTTGCGCCGATGGAACATCAGCGGCAGGCCATGGAACGCTGGCGCGCCGCCCAGGCCCGCGGCACCGTGGTCATGCCCACCGGCTCGGGTAAAACCTATTTCGCGGTGCGCTGTATCGCCGCGGTCAACCGCCCTGCCCTCGTCGTTGCGCCCACCATCGACCTCATGGTGCAGTGGGCCGAAGTGCTCAAAAAGTTTTTCCGGCAGGAGATCGGCATGCTCGGCGGCGGCTCCAAAGAGATCCTGCCGCTCACCGTCAGCACCTACGATTCCGCCGTTCTGCAGATGGAATTCATCGGCAACCGGTTCGGTCTGATCGTGTTCGATGAATGTCATCATCTGCCGGGACAGATCAACCGCATGGCGGCTTCGATGTGCATCGCCCCCTACCGGCTGGGTCTGACCGCCACGCCCGAACGCGAGGACGACGGCGAGGAAGTCATGGAAAAACTGATCGGGCCGGTCGTCTTCCGCGCCTATATCGACGAACTGGAAGGGAATGTGCTGGCGCCGTATATCACGCGCCGGATCCGCGTGGAACTTTCCGAATCCGAACAGGCGGAATATCAACTGGCACGTAAAACCTACACCGGTTTCGTCCGGCGGCATCAGATCGATTTTTCCGATCCCGACGGCTGGGGCCGGTTCATTGCCCTCTCCGCCCGGGTCCCCGGCGGCAGG
>JAZUCR010000886.1:0-6199 GCA_045639225.1 Victivallales bacterium | reverse complement strand
TGTTTTCCGCCGCATGACAAGGCCGACCAGGTGGCGCGGCGGCTGACCAAATTCGGGATCAATCTGGTCCGGCTGCATCAGTTCGATGCCGACTGGGCCACCCCCAATATTTTCCAATATGCCAAAGGAACGCTGTGCAATACGACCCGGAAGCTGGATCCGGTCAGCCTCGACCGGCTGGATTATCTGGTTCATGCCCTCAAGAAAGAAGGCATTTACATTTACGTCGACCTGCTGGTCTACCGGACGTTCAAGCCCGGCGACGGCCTGGATTATTATGCCTCACTGCCGCCGAACGGAGCCAAGCCGTATTCCATTTTCGAACCCGATTTGCTGGCGCTGCAGAAAGAATACGCCAGCCAGCTGCTGACGCATGTCAATCCTTATACCGGGCTGCGTTTCTGCGACGATCCCGCCGTGGCGATGGTGCTGATCACCAATGAAAACGACATGTTCAACCAGCCGTTCCCCGTGCTGATCGAACCCTGCCGGACGCGTCTGCTGGAAAAATTCCGGCAGTGGGCGAAGGTCCATGCGCCGGGAGAGACCATTGCGGATGATTATTCCTTCGATTTCCGGAAAACGGATCCGCCGGAGCTCATTCTGCGGTTCTATCACGACGTTGAGCGCGAATATTATGCGGAAATGCGCGATTATCTGCGTTCGATCGGCGTGAAAGTGCCGATCGCAGGCGATTCTTTCTCCCGCGGGCTGACCCTGCCTTCCGCTTTGCGCGACGCCGATTTCACCTGTGCCAATGTCTATTGGGACCTGTGGGGCGACACCGGACACAACAAGGATCTGGCGACGGAACGGACCATGGTGTTCGGGATGATTCCCTCGAAGATCCGGCTGCAGAACAAGCCGCTCTTCGTGACGGAATGGGATATGGTCTGGCCGAATGAATGGCGCGCGGAATCTCCGCTGCTGCTGTCGTCCATGGCGGCGTTCCAGGGGTGGTCCGGCGCCTCGCTGCACACTTACCGCTACCGTTCCACCCCGGCGGACTGCATGGGCGGCACGGTGCTCGGCGGCATCTCCTACCGCCGCAATTTCGAAACCTTCATGGATCCGGCGAAATTCGGCATGTTCTATGCTGCCGCCGTCATGTTCCGCCGCGGCGATGTGGCTCCGGCGAAACAGACCCAGGTGATCGAACTGAAAAACGAGGATATCTACAATCCCGTGCACGGCATGGCGAACCACAATCTGCCCAATGTGCCGGCGACGGTGAACTGCGAGAAACACCGTCTCGAACTCCGGCTGCCCGGCAGCGACATCCCTGCCGATGCCATCCGGCCCGATTCGCAGGGACCCGCCGCCGAGGATCAGGAAAGCGTGCTTTCCGATACCGGCGAACTCTTCCGGAACTGGTCCGAAGGATACGGCTGGATCGACACCGCGAAAACCAAATCGGTCTACGGTCAGTTCAAGCCGGGACAGAAAATCAGCCTGCACGGCGCGGAGTTTTGTTTCGACGGCGGTTTCGCCACCGTGACCTTGACTTCGCTTTCCGGAGAAGATCTGGAGCATGCCCGGCTGATTCTGATCACCGCGGTCGGCCGCGCCGACAACACCGGTGCCAAGTACAACAAAAAACATACCGAACGGATCGAGATCGGGCACGGACCGGTCATTTATGAAGTGATCGAGGCGGTCATCCGGATGAACAGCATCGTGCCGCATCTGCATTTGTGGAGCATCGATCCGGACGGTGCCT
The DNA here is from genome assembly GCA_045639225.1 of Victivallales bacterium. Taxonomy (GTDB): domain Bacteria; phylum Verrucomicrobiota; class Lentisphaeria; order Victivallales; family UBA1829; genus SIG94. The sequence goes on along the minus strand of JAZUCR010000886.1, from coordinate 4,479 downwards.
ACACGGGCGAGGTCCCCAATGTGCTGAAGGACGGGCAGCGGGAATTCCGGATCGGGAATGTCTTCCCGTCCATTTATTATCTTTTGACCGTGTAAAACGAGCAAATATGTCGAGAATAAAAAACATAGAAAGGTCAAGACAATGAAAAAACAGCTGGTAATAATCGGTCTGCTGGCAGCGGCTGCCATGCTTCAGGCGGTGGAACTGGTCCGGGACGGACAACTGCTTTTCAACGGGATCGTCACGCCGGAAAAACCGGTTCCGATGGCGGCCCTCGCGGCAAAGGAACTGGCGTATCATCTCAAGCTCGCGACGGGAACGGAACTGCCCGTCATCACGGAAAAAGCGGTCAAGTCCGGCGGACGCTATTTCTATTTGGGCGCCTGCCGCGCCAATGCCGAACTGAAACCGAAAAAAGCAGGTTGGAACGAAGGGACCGTCAAAATCAGTGCCGACCGGATCCAGATCGCCGGCAACGACGGCAGCAGAGACCTCATGCTGGCGACCTCCAGCGGCACGGCGTTTGCGGTTTATGAGTTTCTGGAAAGATATTTGGGCGTCCGCTGGATCTGGCCGGGAAAGGACGGCGAGATCGTTCCCGAATGCCGCAATCTGAACCTGCCGGAAACCACCTTCGTTTTCAAGCCGGTGCTCCGCTCCAGCGTCTGGCGGTCGAGCGGGGGAAAGTTGAAACAGGCCTGGTCGTCCGAGCAGGCGAGGAAAAATTTTTATCAGAATCAGAGTCTCTGGCTGTTCCGTCACCGTTTCTGCTGCGATTCGAGATACATGAACGGTCATGCGTTCCGGGAATATTATGACCGGTATCACAAGGAACATCCGGAGTTCTTCAGCATGCTGCCGGACGGGACCCGCCGTCCGAACAAGTATGACTGGAGCGGAGGAAGGAGCCCGTATGTCAGTCTGTGCGTCACCAATCAGGAACTGATACGGACGATCGTGCGGAACTGGGCGGCGGGAGGCACCTCGAAGATCCTCAACCTCAACGAAAACGACACGGCGGGGGAATGCTGCTGCGATGCCTGTCTGGCGGCCGATCATTCACCCCTGTCCGCGGCCGAACGGCGCCAGGCGGCGAAAAAACTGTTCGATGAAAAATCCGCCCGCTGGCCGTATGCGCTGGGCAGTCTTTCCGACCGCTACTGCCAATTCTATCTGGATGCCCAGAAAGAAGCGGACAAGATCGATCCGAAGCATGAGATCGCCGGTCTGATCTATGCCAATTACAGCGAACCGCCGAGCAGCAGGATCAAGCTCAATTCCCGCATCCAGCTCCGCTTCTGTCCCCCGTATATGTATCCGCTGACCCGGAAAAAAGTCGACGAATACAAACGGATCTGGGGCGGCTGGTCCAAGACCGGCGCCCGGCTGGTATTCCGTCCCAATTTCACGTGGAGCGGACACTATTTTCCCATCCAGTATCACGCCGCGTTTTATGAGATGTTCACCTTCGCGGTGCAGCACAATACGGCTGCCGGCGACATGGACAGCCTCACCGGACAGTATATGGTCCACGGATTGGTCAATTACGTGATCGCTTCGCTCAACCATCATCCGGAAAAACCGCTGGCCCAGCTCGAAGACGAGTTTTATTCCAGTTTCGGTGCGGCCAAGGACGCGGTCAAAAAGTATTTCGACTATGTGACCGACCTGACCATAAATAAGGGCATCCGCAGTTCCGCGCTGGAAAAGGAGGGACTTGCCGAAGGCGGGATCGGACTGGCCCGTCGTATGATCTGGGTCGGGGATTCCCTGTTCACGCCCGAGGTGATGGCGCAATGCTTCAAGTTGATCGATGAGGCGGCCGCAACGCCCGGTCTCGATCCGGTTTCCGCCCGGCGGATCCTGATGCTCCGCCATGGCATGAAACACCTCGAACTGGCAATGGCGGTGCAGGTCGAATACCGCAAATGGCTGAAAGGTGCGCCGCCGGCCGGTTTCAAATCCGAATATGCCAAACTGCAGCAGTTCCGGAAATCCATCGAAGAGACCGGTCTGATCAATATCGGCCTGCTGGAGTATTATGATAATCTGTCATGGCGGATAATACTCCGGGCAAGACCCCCCCGCAGGAAATGATGGTTGATCCGAAAGTCATATTATTGATCTTTTATTTATAATCATGAGTGTTGCAAAATCGGATTTTCCGGTTATAATTGTTATAGTAAAGGCAGAAATGCAGGAGGCAGCTGAATATGGGCAATGAACTGAAAGTCGGATGGGGCAAAGTCGATGTGACACCGAAAGGACCTTGCATGCTGGCTGGTCAGATGGGCAACCGGCTGGCTCTGGAAGTGATCGACCCGTTGACCACCACTGCGCTCGCACTGGAATCCGGCGATGAACAGGTCATCATCATCTCGCTGGACAGCGTTTCTTTCCAGCCCCCGCTGATGAAAGAGATACGGAAACGGATCCATGAGGCGACGGGCGTGCCGGAACTGAATATCATCGGTTCGGCGACCCATACCCATACGGCGCCGCAGTACGGTGATGTGATCCCCGAAAAAGACTGGAACCATCCTTATCACGGGACGCGCTGCCGGGGCAATATCGGGATCATTCCCGCGGAGATCCGCAAGGAACATCCGGATTTTGTGGACAGCGAACAGTATTTCGATTTTCTGTGCGAACGGATCAGCGGTGCGGCGGTTTCGGCCTGGCAGTCCCGCAAGGCGGGGAAGGTTGCCTACGGTCTGGGAACGGCGTGCGTCGGAGAATCCCGGCGGCTGGTCATGGAGTACCGCGGCGGGGTGATGTATGCGCAGGAAGACGACCCTGCTCTGCTGCACGCCGAAGGCCATGTGGACCACACGGTCAACGTGCTGGCGACTTATACGCCGGAAGGCAAGCTTACCGGCATGATCGTCAATATCGCCTGTCCGGCACAGGTCAGCGAGGCGCTCAGTCTGGTTTCCGCCGATTACTGGAACGAAGTCCGGCAGGAGGTCGCCCGGCATCTGGGCGAGGACATTTATCTGCTGCCGCAGTGTTCCGCTGCCGGCGATATCAGTCCGCATCAGCTGTTGAACCGCCGGGCGCAGGCACGGATGATGCAGCTGCGGGGTCAGCTGAAGGACCCGGTGCTCGATTGGAAGTGGGTGCCGCGGGTGCACAATGCGGACTACAGCCTGGCCCGCCGCAAGGAGATCGGGCGCCGGGTGATGCTCGCGCTGGAAGATGTGCTCGGGGTGATCGGCGGCACGGCCGACGGTGCGCCGGTTTTGAAACATGTATGCAAGACGCTTCAGCTGCCGCCGAGGCTGATCACCAAAGAGGAAGCGGAGACCGCGCAGAAATCCGCGGAGAAACTGGAAGAACATTTCCGGGTGAACGAAGGCGGGATCTGGAACGGTTCGGTCAACTGGAACCGCGGCGTGGTCGAGCGCTACAAAAATCCGCCGAAAGCGATCCCGATGGAACTGCATGTGATCCGGCTGGGCGATGTGGCGTTTGCCACCAATTCCTATGAACTGTATCTGGATTACGGCGACCGGATCAAAGGCGGCAGCCGGGCGGAACAGACTTTCCTGGTCCAGCTGGCTTCCGGACGCGGCAGTTATCTGCCGAGCCGGCGTTCCGGCACCACTGGTTACGGCAGTGCGCCGGCCAGCAGCCTGGTTACGTTCGACGGCGGCAATATGATCGTCGAGGAAACGGTCAAAACCATCAATTCACTGTTTTGATTTATTATTTTTTGTCAAAGGAGCAGCAATGAAAAGAGAAACGAGTTTGGCGGGCCGAAGAAGACTTCCGGCGGAATTTACCCTGATAGAACTCCTGGTGGTGATTGCGATCATAGCGATCCTGGCGGGGATGCTGCTGCCGGCGCTGAATTCCGCCCGGGCGCGGGCCCGCGCCATCAAGTGTTGCGGCAATATGAAACAGCTCGGCACCTGTTACCAGCTGTATGCTTCCGATTATCAGGATTATATAGCGATGACCGACAGCGGCAACGCCACTTCGAACAAAGGGCGACGCGTGTTTTTTGATTTCATGCCCTATATCAACGCCAAATGGAACAAGCCGATCCCGAAAATCTACTATTGTCCCGAAAAAAACGTGCCGGGGCCGTCCTATATCATGGTGAATCCCGGCTGGCAGTCGGATGCGATCAACAAAGTCTGTTACATTCCCAATATGGAGAGCGGCAATCTCGTGAATAACAGCTGGCGGCGGGTGCGGACTTTCAGAAGACTCAAAAACACCACCACTTTCATACTGTTGGCGGACCGTGACAAGGATATCAGCAAAAACACCTCCACCGCCTGGTATTTCCACTGGGAGAGCAATGCTGCCGCATCCCTTCTGGGCACGAATGTCCATCCCGGCGGCACGATCAGCGTGCTGAGGGCGGACGGCCATGCAGACCTTATGAAGTTCAGTCTGGCGGAAAAAACCGCCCGGTCTAAAACAGACTATTATAAAAGTATTTTCTATTACAACAAAGAAAGCAGCAAA
>JAZUCR010000885.1:0-11237 GCA_045639225.1 Victivallales bacterium | reverse complement strand
GCGTGTACAGGTATTCCACGTTGATGCCGGTGGCGGCACAAAGCCGGGTGCGTTCCAGCGTTTCCCCGATCGGCGCGTCTTTTTCCGTCATTGCCAGCGTCAGGATTTTGCTGCCTTGTCCGCTGCCCCCTTTCAGCAGCTGTTTGCCGTCGATCCCGGTGGCGACATGCTGTTTTTTGGCTCCGGTATACTGGCGGACCACCACCGTGATCAGACAATTGTTTTTATAAGCCTGGTCCCGGAAAGCCAGGAAATCCTTGGATTTCCACGGTTCCGCCCACGCGCCGATATAATTCAGTCCGCAGTTCCGGAAGTTGGTGAACAGATCCGGATAGGATTTATACAGCATGTTGAACGGCACATAGCTCGGCCCGATATAAATCTTTTTGAACGGTTCGGCGGGCTGAACGGCAAGATGTTTCAGCACGATGCGTTCCTTCAGCTGTTTTTCCTTGCCGCTTTCCAGCCAGTATTCGCAGACCGATTCCTGCCGGGCACGGAAGCCGGCGGGGTCGGCCTGGAGGAAAATCATATACTGGTTGCCGGAAAGGAAATAGAGGTAAGCCTCGTAATCATTGACCTTGATCCCGTTGACCGTGCGGGAACCGGTCTTTTTCCAGGTCAGGAACTTTTTGCCCCAGCGGTTGGGGGCACTCCAGTTCTCGCCCGCAAAGTGGGAGGTCATCCCTTTGACCGCAATGTCGGCCGGCAGGGAGAAGTGAAACACCGCCGGATTTTTGTCATTGGGTATGATCTTGTTTTTCCCGCCGATCCGGAAGGACAGCGGCAGGGTGATGGTGTCGGTGATCCCTTCACAGGCGTATTCGGCTTTGATCATGTTGGCCGTGGTGATATCCTGGACCGGAGCCTGCTTCACGTCTTTCGCCTCGAATTTGACCGGGGCATATTTGCCGTCGGTGGTCAGCAGCAGCGCATCCAGCAGCAGCCGTCCCTTCGGACGCAGGGAGATCTGCTGCAGTCCGCCGGTCGTGGTGAACTGTCCGCACAGCACCCAGATATATTTGCCGGGTCCGGTATATTTGCCCTTCTTGTCGCATTGTTCATTGCCGGGAGTATCCACGTAAGCCAGGAACCGGTCGTTCCGGTAGACCATGATCCTCGGGGAATCCATATATCCATAGACCCGCGCCCAGAGATACCAGGTGCGGTTTTTGGAAAACAGCGTCACCGGATCGGTCACGGCCGGGATCTGGAAATTCCAGTCGATATTCCCTTTGTTGGCAAAGACGCCGCCCCGGCCGGAAAAATAATCCTTTCCCTGATCCATTCCCCAGTTGCTGAGCATTTTGACTTTTTCGATGTCTTCCGCTTCGCGCCAGACAAATTCCTCGTTTGGATCCGGCGTGCCGGACGGCAACGCGGCATCCACGGAAAGATTCCGGAGTTTCAACGTTCCTTTCGCATTTACCAGTCCGACATTGTACTGCACATATTCCAGCGGGAATTTGGTCCGGCCGGAATACCGGAAAGAAGTCCATTTTTCGGCGGGTTTCAAAGACAGGTTCAGCCAGAAGGTCGGCTGTTTCGTTCCCCGCTGACTGTATTTGCCCGTGACGGAAGAGAGGACCATGCCGTTCCGTCCGAAAGCGATGTCGGACGTCTGATATTCCCCGGAAACGGTGAACCGCGTTCCAGCCGGATATTTTTTCCACAGCCGGAACATCAGCAGTCCCTGTCCGTTTTCGGACGTGATTATCTGCACATTGGCAGGTTCATTGCCTTCTGCCGGATTCAGCTTGTATTCCGGTTTCGAACGGTGTTTCTGATATTCCCATTTGGCCGGAACGCCGTTGACAGACTTCGAAAAATCGCGGTTGACCAGGATCTCTTCGCCGGAAACTGTCATGACGGCGGCCAGCAGTCCCGTCAGTACACAAAAAATACGTTTGGAGTTCATGCGTAACCTCACTTTTCCAGATTGACGGTTCCAGATTATTTATCCGGCCACCAGTTGTAAGAATTCCTGTCGCTGTATTTTGGCAGATTGTAAAAACTGTTCATCGTACCGGGAACTTTTTCATTGAGGATATGACCGTCAAAGAACAGGACATTGGCGGTTTTGCGATGCCATGGATATACCCTCCCGGTGTCGTACGAATAATTATAAATCAAATTGTTCGGTATCTTGTCACTTGCTTTACATGAATCCGCCATGTAAACGATGTCGGACGGTTTCCGGACCTGCGGCTGCTTCCATAACTGCTTCTTCTCGTTGGCAAATGAATTGTCTTTAAACGACCATGGGATGGGGATTCCAAAAACGCGGGCATTGTAAGCATGCCAATTGCCGGTCTTTCCTGTTGTGTCCTGTGCCGTAGTACATAAGAACTGAGTTCTTTTATGGTTGCGGGAAGGATTTTCCTTAGTGTAATTCAAATGGAATAAAATCCTGTTGTAACTGTTGTGAGGACCTTTTTCGCTAGAGGCTGTGCTGTTCGTGACATTGGAACCCAACGAATAATAAATGGAATGGCTCAGCACCCATTCCTTGTAATCCTCGGTATAATTTTTCAGCATATACATGACCTGGCGGATTTTTCCCGCACAGTCACTGGTCCGTGCCCGTTCCCTGGCGGCAGCCAGGGCCGGCAGCAGCATTCCCGCCAGGATTGCGATGATCGCAATCACCACGAGGAGCTCTATCAAGGTAAAAATATGTCCCGTGCTGCGCTTCCCCATCACTGCGGAAGAACTCCGTTCTTTGTAACTTTTTTTTGTCTGCAGCAACCGATTTGTGGCCTTTTTCATAAAAACCGTCCTTTCTTTTCTGTTTGTTTTTTATTTCCAAAAATTACCGTTCATTCGCATAAATCCTGTATATGGTGCCAGGTGCGCCCGCGCCTCCGGTCGTTTCTTCCGGAACGAGTTTCACCAGACTTTCGGCAAGCAGCGTTTCCAGTACCCGGTAGGAGCATCCGACGCGATAATCGAGTTTCCCTGCGGGCATAAGCGGCTTCAGCGCGAAGTCTGCCACTTGGGCAAGAAGGCAGCCCGGATTGTTCCGGATGTAATCCAGCGCGGTCTTGAGCATCCCCTGAGGGAGGAAAGTTTCCGTCTCGTACCGGTCGCCCAGCTTTTCCAGTTTCAGTTCCGTCGGAGAGATAAGCCCCACGCAGTTGCAGGGAAGTTCCATGCCGAAGCCGTCAGGGAGACCGATGGTCGAGATGGAAAGGTGGACACCCTCGCGGGTCGGCTGATAGACCATGCGCTGATTGCTGTTGGCGAAACCGATGACGCCGGGACGGTCGGCGAAAATGATGCAGGAGGCGCTTTCGTTATTGGTATCCGAGAAAACTTTTGCTATGGCCGCCATGGGGTCGCCGAGTTTTTCATACCAGCACTCCACGGCATTGGCCTCGACTTCCGAGGGGGCGACGCAGGTTCCGTCGGCAAGAACGGGAGAGGTCGGCTTCAGCGGTGTGGGAAGAGCACTGTCGAAAGACTTGCCGGCCTTGAGCATCTCATTGCCCAATTTAACCACCTCGGCGTAACGATCGGGGAAAATACCGGAACATCCCTGGGAAATAACGGCTACCTTGCCGGAACAGCTCATGTAAGGATGGCTCCTGCGCCGGTCGCCGCCGCTGTTGGTCCGGCTGTGGATCAGACCGCAGGTGCCGGGAAAAGCAGAAAGATCATACTTCTCTTTCCATACGCGCATATTGCCGAGAACTTTGCCGGAGTATAGTTTTCCTTCGGAACAGGTAACGAGTCCGGTATAAAATCCGGCCCAGATACCTTCGATTTTCTTCAATGATTCCCATAATTCCGGAGCGGCTGGTTTGCTGCCGGTATAAGCACTCCACACACACATGATGTCATCCCTTTCGCCTGATCTGCCGCTGTTTCCCTGATTTGCGCTCGATTCCGATATCCCCGCTCACAGGAGATTTTGCTGTCCGGGTCGTCTTTTTCATCGTCGTAATCCTGTCCGGTCCGCAACTCTGACTCATGCGGATGAGGTTGTCCAGATCGATCTTCGCAGTGCTCCGGCCGGAGTAGATGTTGAACGGCAGTTCCAGCTCCAGCGGTTTCAGTTTCGGATTCGCGCTGATGCGCTGCAGCAGCGAAACTGCCGCGGTGCCGAACAGCGGCGACACCAGCGAAACCGACGACAGCGAAGGATTGGTCATATCCGAACCGCAACCGAAACCGAGCACCGCAGTGTCCTCCGGGATCCGGCGTCCGAGATCATGAAGCATCTGGTAGCTCAGAACGGCGTAATAATCCGAATAACAGAAAATCGCATCCGGATTCAGACGGCGGACCTGATCTTTCAGCTTGCCGTTGAAATCCTGCGCCTGGACATTCGATACCATCCCCGCGGCCTCGGTCAACCCTTTTTTCCGCAGGACGGCAGATAAACTCGAACGGGTAAAACCGAGCCGCTGCTGGGTTCGGGCATCACTGGAAATCAAAGTCATGATCCGCCGGAAGCCGAGGGATGCCAGATAATCCAATCCCGCCAGCCACGCCTGTTTCATATTGACGCCGACACTGGCGAACGTGTCGGTGATCGTATTATTCTCGTCTTCGCGGCAGTAAACCGCGGGCAGACCGCTCTGCCGGATCACTTTCAGGAACGGCTCGTCGCCGCGGATCGCCGCTCCCGAAAAGATGATCCCGCTGTATTTTTCCGCCAGTTTCTCCGGATTCTGCAGAAAATACAGTCCGAAAGTATCATACGGCAGATGCTGTTCCCGGCACGCCTCCTCGATCAGCTGAACCTCCCGAGCCTTCCGGTCGCTGTGGCGGACGTGCTGGGTAATAATCCCGGTGATCAGGATCTTCCTGACCGGACTTTCCGGCGAAACGCGGGTGCCGTAATAATGGGAGCGGGTGATCATCCCCTCCTGTTCCAGCCGTTTCAGAGCCGCGCGCAGCGTCACCCGGGAAACATTCAGCTCTTTGCAGAATTCCGGTTCGGAAGGAAATCTTCCGTCCGTCACCCTGCCGCTGCTGATCATTTCCAGAATGCGGCGGTATGCGTAATCTTTTTTCAATTCTCCGTGATTCGGCGTCATGGAAAACCTCACGTCCCTCACATCTCTGTTACTTATCAATTATAGGCAATACAACCTTTTTTGTCAATATGATACAACCTGAAAAAAAGAATTTTTTCAGAAAATGACATACGGCACCTCCTGTTTACGAAGCTCGGGAACCAGTTCCGCCAGTGCATGCAGCATGTCCGGCAGTTTTCGGCGGGCAGCCGTCACGTCCGGACGCATCGCTTCCAGACTGCGGGCGGCGAAGGTTTCGACGATCTCCCGGTCCGCCTGCTCGAATTCCGTCAGCAGACCGCGCCACGGCCGGCGGTCGTTCTCTTCCAGACATTTTTCCGCCCGCTGCGCCAGATACTGCCACTCCGCTTCGTAACAGTATGCCGCCGGTTCCGCCGTAAAGGACCGGCAGTAATGGCTGACCGCACCACGCTTGAACGTATCTTCGAAAACCGGATTCACCGCGGTCACGCTTTTCAGTCGGTCGAGGGAATATGCCAGCGAAAATTCCTCCGAGGCGGCCAGCAGATTCGAGAAAAGTTTCGACATTTTCGTGATCGAACGGATCAAACTGCGCACTCTCGTCCGGTTCCCCGGCGCCGGATCCAGCTGCCAGGCTTCCAGCGCCAGCGCAAAAGCGGACAGCGCGTAATCGAACAGCCGGATCGCAATGGTCCGCGCCAGATCGAACTGGTCGCGGAACAGGAAACCTTCCGCCTCCGGCCAGTCCGCGATGTTTTTCAGGACCTCCGCGGCGGACGGCAACATGCCGGAAAGCTGTTTGACGGTGTGACGGTGGAATTCCTGCCGTTCCTCATCGAGTTCGCCCAGACTCCAGCAGTAATTCCCGCGGTTCAGCAGCTGGAAATACATGTGCGGATAAACTTCCCGGATCGGTTCGCCCGAAAGCGGTCCGGCTTCCCCCCACAGCGATGCTTTGATGAGCGGCAAGGCCAAACGCCAGAGATTTTCCATCCTGCCCGCGGCAGGTTCCGGATAGCGGTCCGCGCAGAATTCCCCGAGGAAATCCTCGATCCGGATGAATTTTCTGGTCCAGGCCAGCCGACTGAAATATTCCAGCATCAGCGTGTCGGCATGGGAATTTTCCGGCCAGAACACCATTCCTTTGCACATGGCATCCGCCGCCGCGGCGGGAAAACGCCTCGCGATGTTGTCATAATTCCCGCGCAGTTCATTCGAAGCTTCATACGCGTGGAAGATCCCGTAGATCCAGGGAAACTTGCCGACGATGTCCCAGTTCAGGAAATTGTGGTTTTCGCGGAAGATGTCCGCCGTGTAATCCAGCAGCAGGGTGTTTTCCGGATTCAGTTCCGCCACGAAATCCCGGATCTCCTCCGGTTTCCAGGTCGCGATGAAATCCCAGGTGGAGACCAGCAGCGGGGCCTGCGGATAATGTTTCCGCAGTTCGTCTTCGATCCGGCGGAAGGCATAGTGCTTGTAATAATGATTCCTCCCGTGGTCGGGAAAACAGCGTCGTTCCGCCAGTCCGATGGTGTGAAACAGTTCCGAGGAACCGTATTCCTTCAGCTGGACTTCGCTCAGTTTCCAGTAATTCGCCATGTTCGCGTCCCGGTCGACGTCCCAGACGCGTCCTTCGGGACAGCCGTTGTAACGCACTTGTTCCGGGATGAAGCCGGGCCGGTATTTTTCCAGGAATTCCGGCGGTGTCAGGCTGTACCAGTGGGTCATGGTGCCGCAGTCGGTCGGCAGCAGCAATCCCCGCGAGCGGGCGTAGGCATACACTTTCTGCAGCATTTTGCCTCGGTATTCCAGTTTCCAGAACGGCGTCCGGTCCAGATAACTGTTCCGCTGCCGTTCCGGCGCTTTCACGCCGAAACGCGGATACGGGACCGCGTCCGGAAAAGCCCGCTGAAACAGGTCTTCGACCCCGGTCCGGATAAACATCAGGTTCAGACGTTTTTTCAGCAGCCAGTCGATTTCCCGTTTCCAGTCCGCCAGATCCCAGTGTTCCGCCTGGAAACGATGCAGTCCACGGTGGGCGAAATAACGGGTCCCGCGATAGCTGAACCCCGGTTTTTCATATACGTCGAATCCCGTCAGCGACAGCTGTTTTTTCGGGATGATGCGGTCGCCGTCCCAGAAATACCGGCAGACGCCGCTGCGTTCGAAAAAGTCGTAAACCGCATAGAAATAGGCCCGGACATTGCCGCCCATGATGAGCAGTCCCCGGCAGTCGGGAGCCTCGAACGAGTGCAGCCGGTAATCGTCCGAACCGTGACGAACCGCCAGATGCGGCAGTTTTCCCGCCAGCATCAGTTCGTGCACGGCCGGATTCTCAGCATCGGTCCCGAACAGGATCACTTCCTGTTTCCGGTCCCGGGGCAAAGCTCGCACGGTCGACAGTTTCTCTCCGGTGATTTTTTCCCAGTAACGGAGAAATTCTCCGGCGCTATCATCCACCGGACCGCAGTTCTTCGGCAGCAGGATCACTTTTTTCATACAACGGACACCTTTATCTGAAAACAGGTTCGCTCATTTTTCATTTCTGAAAAGAATATAGATAATACAACCTGTTTTGTCAAGATAATACAACCTGAAAAATCCCCTTTCCCGGCGCCTCGGACGGCAAAAAATCCCGACGGAACCGGCCGGCAGTCATTGAAAATCGTTCCGGAACGATGTATATTCCGCTCCATGCAAATCAGGATTTCTAATGAAAGGAGCGATGATCATGTGTGTGATGTGCGGTTATATCGGGAAACGCGAACCCGCTGCGCCGGTCCTGCTGCGGATGGGCGAACGGATGCAGGGACTCTGGAGCGGTTTTTACACCGGGATCGGTGTGCTCGGCGATGACGGCGTCATCCGCCACCGCAAAACCACCGGTTATTCGAAATTCTGGCGGGAACGTTTTTCCACCGACGAGCTGCCCGGCTTTACCGGTTTTTTCCACAGCCGGACCAACAGCGGCGGCGATGCCCGCTACGCGCATCCCTTCGTCTCTTCGGACGGCAGTGTCATGCTGGTCAGTCAGGGCACTTCCGGCGTGTTTGCACCCCGCGAACAGAAAATCGTGGACATCGGGAATTTCCTGCTGGACCATGGCGCCAGTTTTTCCAGCCGGACCGAGTCCCTGCCCTTCAAAAAATATCAGATCCTGAAAGACGGTTCGCAGGTCCATGTATCGGATATCGTCTGCGAATATGCGGCATTTCTGGCGAAGACCATCAGCGACCCGCTCGAGGCGGTCCGGAAGACCGCTTCCGATATTCTGGAGGAAGCGATTTCCCTCTTTATTTTCCGCGGTTTTCCCGGACACGTCTACACCACGAATGTCAATTCCCGTCTGGCGATCCAGTTCAATGAAGATTATGTCATGATGTCATCCAGCAAGCTCGCGTTCGATGATGATTCCGGCGATCCGCTCGAACTGACCACGAATTCCGTTGCCGACATCTGGCTGGACGGGATCCGGATGGAAAAACTTTCGCCAGAGCTCAAAGTCCGCCAGATCCAGCAGAAAGAAGGTCTGACCGATGCCGTGCTCGACTGGATCCGGAATCATCCGGGCACGCTTGCCGCGTATATCAAGGATCAGGTCTTCAACCCGCGCTGCCCGGACAAAGCTCATCTGCTCTATTCCGGACAGGTGCATCCGCTGCTGGAACAACTCCTCGAAGAAGGCAAGATCCGGCTGGAGGACAAGGAAGTCCCGGGTCCGGGCGGTGTGGATCTCGGTCTGACGACCGGCATTTTCATCCGGTGATATTTCTTGATTGAACCAGCCGCGGGAAAAGGCGGACCAAACCGAAAACGATTCGGTTTCCGTTTGATTTGTCTACCCGGCGGTATGGCTGGGAAAACCAGGTCTCCGATTGAAAAAACAAGGAGCTTGAATATGCCGGATAAAAACAGTTGGGATTCCGAAGCATTTGAAAAAGCCGAAAAATGCGGGCTCGTTTTCAGTGATGACAAGAAGATTCTGCTGAAATGCAAAGATTTGGAAATCACCCCGGAAATAATCATCCCCCAAGGAGTCACCACTATTGGTGAGAAAGCGTTTTTCGGTTGTGGAAATTTGTTCAGTGTCAAAATCCCCGACAGTGTCACAACCATCGGCGAGGAAGCGTTTTGTCACTGTGAAGTTTTGAGCGATGTGACTATTCCCCCGAATGTCACTGCCATAGGGAAGAGAGCATTCGAGGGGGTCTGGCAGATTTCATCGGACAATCCGAAATTCCCGGTTGACCGTTTCGGTGTTCTTTTTGATGCTGAAAATCAGACGCTGCTTCAAGCCCCATGGAAACTTTCGGGGAGTTACTCGGTCCTAGATGGCATTGCCGCAATCGGAGAAGCGGCTTTCTTCAACTGCCACGAATTGACTGAAATCCACCTCCCGGACAGTGTTACGGACATTGGAAAGGATGCATTCTTTTTCTGTAAAAGCTTGACGGGCATCAATATTCCCCCTCACGTCGTTACCATCGGGGAACATGCATTCAGCAACTGTGATAAGCTGGCAGTCATCCATATACCGCCAAAAGTTGCAAGCATTGGCTCAGGAGCCTTTCCTCACTCCGGAAAAATCACTTCGGACAACAGGATTTTTCCGGTGGATCCTTCCGGGATTCTCTTTGACCTGAAACATCGGAAAATACTTTACGTGCCTTGGGATCTGACCGGACACTATTCGATTCCCGCCGGGATAACAACGATAGAGAAATCTTCGTTCTATGGCTGCAAAAAGCTGACCGGCGTGACCATTCCCGACAGTGTCACAACCATCGGGATCGGAGCCTTCGAGCGCTGCGAAAGCCTGATCAGTGCAATCATTCCCGACAGTGTTACATCCATTGGCGATTTTGCGTTTTATGGCTGCAAAAATTTGACCAGGGTCAAGATTTCTCATCAGGTCGCGGTCATCGGCGAGGAAGTATTCTGCGACTGTTCCAGCCTCAGTAGTGTGGACATTCCCGACGGCGTTACGGAGATCGGAGTCCGCTCGTTCTGCGGTTGTCCGAAACTGACCCGCGTAACGATCCCTGACAGCGTTACGTCCATCAGAAAAAATGCATTCATCGGATCCGGCTGCGAAGCCCAGGTCAAACAACGGTATTCCCATTTGTTCAAATAAGCAGACTCCGGAGCAACGCTTTATCGTCCGGCGGAGAATGAAACACACCTTCCTCGCTCTCTCGGACCGGGAGGCTAATGCTGTAAAAACCCGAAGCATGTCCCCCGACATCCTTACCGGTTGGAATAGGAACCGTAAAGTTTCCGTTCCGGCACGGAATAGCGCAGCGTCAGACCGCCGCCGTTGGCATGGCGGTTGTTGTGGAAATAATACGGTTTTTTCCATTTGTCGGAATCATGGTAAACCAGCGGAAACATATTTTTGTCTTCATTGACGTCGGTCCGGTTGACCACGAAATGATAGCCTCGAGTCTGGCGGAACCGCTCGAAATCCTTTTCCGAAACGGTGCAGCTCCATTCCGCGTAGTTGTTAATGAAAAAAAGAGTGCCTTCGATCTTGAAATCCCGTGCTCCTTCGGGGAAAAAACGTTCCCGCATCTTGACCGGCATCGGATAGCCGACCGGCAGGCTTTCGCCCGTGAAAGCATAGTTATATGGAGCAAGATTGTCGACACCGAGAAACAGCAGCGTTGAAGCCAGCAGTCCGATTATGCCGAACAGTTTTCCTGATTTATGCCGCAGGAACGGACGGTAAAACGCGCAGAACAGTCCGGTAGGCAGGATCAGTCCTACTGTCGGATAAAACAGATTAAATCCGAAAAGGTAAACCGGCCAGATGCGGAAGAGCCCGTTCATCAGGGCCGCTGCCAGAACGATCACGGAAAGCCAGATCATCAGACTCTGACCTCGTGAAATCTGCCGCGGTTCCACCGGATCGTCATGAAGGACCGTGGTACGGCTGGCATAGTAAATCAGGAAGAAGTATATCGCAAGCAGCACGATCGGGCCCAGAACCGGCCCGAGTGACAGCAGTCCGACGACGATGAGAAATACCGGCATCAGCAGCAGGATCGCCGCCGCCAGAATCAGCCAGGTAAAGATCCGATACAGTATTTCCATGTTTATCGCCTTATCGTTGACAGAATTCAATAATACCATGCAAACAAAATTTTTCAAGCGTAAAAATGTTTTTTGGGAGATTTTTGCGGGTGTCGGGTTCTGGTTTCGCGATCAATGGACCTGACGGACAGGACGGAC
>JAZUCR010000884.1:0-3729 GCA_045639225.1 Victivallales bacterium | reverse complement strand
GTCCGATGACCTCCGGCGGGGTATGCGTGAAAAAATCTTCCGTTTCGGAAAATGAATCCATCGAAACGATGCGGTTCCCGAACCGTTCGGCATCGGCGGCGAACGGAGCCGTGCCGTGGATCCCGGAAAACATCGCGATATATTCATTTTCCCGCATGTGTCAATTCTCCCTCGTGATCAGATGTAATTTACGTGCGGAAAAGGAAATTTCAAGCGGCAGTTTCCCATGGGGATCGCCGTCGAATTCGATATGTCCCTCACCGGTGATCCGGATCCCTTCGTGAAAAATGCGGAACTCGCCGCAGGATTCTCCGCGATATAATTTCCGCAGGATGCCCGGCCATTTCCACAGGCGGACCCGACGCAGGAACCAGACCGCAAATTCATCCTCGCGCAATTCCGGCAGATCCAGCTGAAGTCCGCCCGCAATGTAAGGCATGCGGGTGATCAGCAGATGACTGCACGCCGTCAGCGTTTCATCATCGACCGTGTAATCACGGCGCGACAATTTCATCAGATTGTGCACCACGGCGCAAAAAGTGCCGAGAAAATCGCCCAGCCGGGGCCGCCACGCATTGGCGTCGTGAGCGACCGCCGCCCCGATCCCGAGGTTGCAGGAACAGAAGAAAGCATGTCCGTTGGCATACAGCACGGGGATATCGCGCACGAAACCGCGGGTCAGCACTTCGACCGCTTCCGCGCCGGAAAAGGGGATCCCGTGGGAACGGCAGAAATCGGGACTGGTCCCGGCATAAAGCACGCCGAATTTCAGCTTCGGATCGGGATTGCGCAGCACGCCGTCCGCAACGGCGTTGACCGTGCCGTCCCCGCCGCAGGCCACCACTGCGTCATAACCGGATGCCTCCGCCGCCAGGGTTTGCGCCTGCCGGATGTTTTCCAGCAGGTAAACCTGATAATCATGCAGCATGGCGGCGTAGGAATGCCACGTTTCCCTTGCCCGTCCGCCATTGGAGGAAGGATTGACCAGCACCAGATATTTCATCGGTTTTCCTTTTCCTTTTTCAGGATGAATTTCATTCCGCGCGGGAAAAAAGTCTGGTCGTATGCCGTATGGGACAGGCTGCCCGAGTCCGGATCATACTCCCAGCGGGCGGCATGACCCTTATCGTCCTGAAGTTCGATCTTTTCGCCGGCGATCCGCCATTTGCCCGGATAGATTTCCGTCCGGTGCTTTTTCCGGATCTCGGTCCGGTAACTCCCGTCCGGCAGGAAAATGATATACACTTCTTCTATCGGAACTTCCTTACCGGAACGGCCGAGGTCAACTCCATATTGCCGATACGTTCCGTAAATCTCCTCCGGACGGATTTCCACACTCCCGCACCCGGACAGCAGAACGAGGATAACACCCAGCATCAGAATTCGCTTCATTTGTAGATCCCCATTTTCCGGTAGACCGCGGTCGACCGGCCGCATTTCCAGTTCGATACGATCTTTTCAGTCTCTTCCCACGGCAGCGGGAGATGCTCTCCGGCATGGGCGGCGATCTCTTTCGCATGAACGCAGCAGGTCCATTCCACGCACGGGACCGCGAACGCTTTGCGCATCCGGGCGTAGGCGGTCTCGAAAGACACCTCGTTCAGATTACCGAAGGAAAGATTGACGAATTCGCACGGCTGGACATCGCCCGCCGCGCCGATATAGAAGCGGTCGATCCCGCCGCAGCAGCAGCCGAGCATTTCCGGCGATTCCTCGAACACCTGTGCGGTCAGGATCGGAGCATGTTTTTCCTTTGCGGAGTTGTAGCGTTTCTGCGCGGCGCAGGCGGTCGCAATGGCTTTCCGGCTCAGTTCGGAATCGAAGTTTTTCCCCATCCAGGCGCCGCAGGCTTTCGGATGGATCAGCTGGATGTAATCGAAATCATGTTCCTTCGCCAGCGCCATGATCCGGTCGATGCCGCCGGCGACGATCTGTTCATCGGTCAGCACGGTATTGAAGCCGACCAGCATTCCGGCGTTCTGACAGTCATGCAGGAAACTGATCGCTCTCTGCCACGAACCGGGCATGCCGGTGAAAGCGTCGTGTTCCGCCGGATCGACCGAATGGATCGAACTCATGATCCCGGTCACTTCCAGTTCCTTCAGACGCGCGATCTTTTCCGGCGAGGCGGAATATCCGGTGGAATTGACCCAGACTTCCAGCCCCCTGATCTCTGAAAGGACCGCGTCCAGACGCTCGAACCGCAGCAGGGGTTCGCCGCCTTCCACCGCCCACGCCATGATCCCGAAACCGCGCATTTTCCGCACGTTTTCCAGCAGCAGATCCAGCGGCAGTTCCTGCGCGGAGTCGTGCCGCTGATAACAATGCGGACAATGGTATGCACATGCTTTGGTGACCGAGAGCACCACCGAAACCGGACGCGGCGGCTTGCATTGCAGTTTGTCGCGCATCGCCGTGAAAAACGCATCCGACGGATAGCGCGGCATATAGAAATCCAGTTTGTATTCGCCGGATGCGAGCTTCAGCAGTTTATGCTGAAAGAAGACGCCCGTAAATTTGGCGGCTTTCCACAGGACCGGCAGGGAATGGAATTTCCACGCGCAGACCAGCGACATGCGCAGATAAAACAGCAGTTTCGGCAGACCGGTAATGAATCTATTCTTTTTCATCGGGATACCACCTGTAAAGGATTTCGATCAGCAGGACCGAAGCCAGCATGGCGATCAGCCAGTATGGTGAAAAAGGGGACGGGATCAGCCACAGCCAGGCAACGCAGAGCTGACAGTTCAGCCTCGTCGCGGAATGATATTCTTGTTTCCAGAGATGCCGGAACAGTTGACAAGTCAGATACAGCAGGATCAGAATAAATCCGAACAGCAGCAGACGTTCCGTCAGCGATCCCTGAGAAAAGATCATACTGTAAAGCAGGAAGACCGCCAACAGGGTCCAGGCGCCGGACAGGATCATGCCCAGCCACAGGGAAAAACGCGGAAACAGAACCGGCAGCGTCCGCAATCCCGCCGCCCGGTCGCCCCCGATGTCCTTGAAATAACTGTTATGGCACATCAGGATATGCGGCGGCAGGCCAAAAAAGCACAGAGCGGGCAGAAGCCAGTGAGCGCCATTCTCGATGAGATTACAATGCGCGCTCAAGCCGAACAAAGTGCAGCAGAAAATTGCCGCTCCGTAAACCAGGGTGTTAAGCACCGGAACCCATTTCAGCACTGAATACAGCATGTTCAGCAGTCCGCCGACGATCAGGATCGCCAGCGACAGCGGAGAGACCAGATACGCAGTCACGGCGAACAGCGCCATCAGCGAACCGGACAGGATCAGGGCAGGACGCGGGGCAAGCTTGCCGGAAACCATCGGGCGGTGCGGGGCATTGAGAGCGTCTTCCTTCCGGTCGAACCAGTCGCTGACGATCTGATTCACACCCCAGGCGAGAAATCCGATGACGATGACCGCCGCATCGCACCCATCCCACGGAACATCCGGACGGAAACCATGTCGGTAAACACACCCCGCCAGGGTCGCGGTCCCGGTGACGAAGCAGTAGTACAACCGCATGGAACGCAGATAATAATACCAGAAACTCTTCATGAATCCTGCCTTTCCATATAAATAGAGGTAATTTCAAAATAAAAAATTAAAATTACTTGAAAAAAGTCAGCTGAAAGTTCATTTTACGCCAGACCAAAGGAGTAACATGAACAATCAACTGATTCATTACATTAGCATCGAACCGGACTTTTTTCAAGAGTTGGA
>JAZUCR010000883.1:0-2161 GCA_045639225.1 Victivallales bacterium | reverse complement strand
ATTCCAGGATTGGCGGATCCAGCGTTTCCCCGCGCCTTACGGTTTGGATCATGTATCCCGGAAAACCGTCTCGGAACATTTCGATTTTGCTCCGGCGCTGCCCGGCGGAACTCTGAAAGTTTTCACCATCACGCCCTACTGGCTGCAGCGGCTTCAGGTGGAACTGGAACAACGTTTTGATTTCAAGGTCGACGGCATCTTCACCAATGGACATGCCGCCCCGCCGCCGGAATACTGGACCCGGGATAAAAACGGTCTGGCTTATCGGAAAAACAGCGCACTGGATATCCAGCGGGCCGCAGACGCGGACTGCATCCTGATCGACTACGTGGGCGCTTCCGGTCTCTCCAAGCCGATGGTGCAGACCATTCTGAAGGAAGTCAAAAACGGCAAGGGACTGGTCGTCAGCGCCTTCGATCAGCCGTTCTATCCTTACAAGGACGGTCGCGGAAAAGCTGCTGCGGAAAAGCTGCGCAAGCTCTTTGCCGCAGCGCTGGCACAGCAGGAAACCGCCGGCACGGATTATGTCAGCGTCACCGCTGCAGGAAAGATCAAGGCTTATTTCGGCAAATACGGCAAAGGACGGATCGTATTCTTCGAGGATGCGGAAAACATCAAGGGATATACGCGGTTTGCTTTCGAAGTGCGTGCGGCGCTGTTCGGCAAAGCGGTCTGCTGGGCCGTCAACCGGGTGCCGGAGCTCCGTCTGAACGGTTTGCAGGAAAAAGACGGTGAACTGACCTTTACTCCGGCGGGAACTCTCTCCGGCGAAGTCCGGGCAGAGATCCAGATTACCGACCTGAAATGCAAGCCCCTGAAAAAAGCCGGTATTCAGGTCAAAAACGGCTCGAATTCGACCTCTGCAGAAATCACGGAACTCGGCCGCTATCCCGCGGTCACAGTACTGACGCAAGACGGGAAAGCCCTCGACTGGGATCTGATCCTGATCGAAAAAGCCGGTTCGAATGTCTTGAAAAACCTGAAAATCGGCAAGCAGGCGCCGGTCATTAAGGGTTCGGTGGAAATGAGCCGGAAAGCCGCAAAAGGAGAAACCATTGAAATCCTCCTGAAAGACAATGCCGGGTCGGTATGGAAACGGTTCAAGCAGCCGGCCAAAGGCAAGATATGGTTCACGATCCCGACCGCTGGGATCGCCGGTGCCGGCGGCGAACTGGCGGTTCTGCTCAAAGACAAGGCCGGCAAAGTGCTGGACCAGCTCAGTGCGCAGACAGTGCTGCTCGACAGAGACGATCCGGACAATCTCAACTACTGCTTCGGCATGTGGGGATTCCCGGTCAACAATTATCTCACCTGGCTCTACAGCAATTCCCTGCGCCGGGATTACAACCAGGATTTCATGCTGACCGGAAACAGTACCGGACAGGCATGGACGATCCTGCGGGAAAATATCCGTTCGGGACCGTCCGGAGCTCCCGGTCAAATGTATTTCGGGCAGACCAATCAGATCAAAGGCGGCGAGCATGCACCGGAACGGGTGGTCTGCCTCAGTTCCGATGAATTGAAGAACCGTCTGAAGAAAACGATCAAGCTGATCTCCACACCGCTGACCAATATCCACGCGAAATATTATTTCATGGACCATGAAACCAACCTGCTGGGCTATATCAACAAGGCGAAACCCGGTTCGGATTACTGTTTCTCGCCGACCTGCCGCGCCTCGCTGCAGGAACTGGTCAAACCGGAATACGGCACGCTGGAAAAACTGAATGCCGCCTGGGGGACCTCGTTCACCAAGTGGGAAGACATCACTCCGATCGTGCTGGCCGATGCAGTGAAAACCGGTCTGGCGCCGCGCTGGATCGATCATCGGCGCAACATGGATAAAGTCTGGACCGATCTGACGAAGTTCCGCATTAAGGAACTCCGTAAATACGACCCCGGCGCCCGCGGCTATATCCAGAACCTCCATTCCGCCTACAGTTCCAACGACAGTTTCAGCGGGATCGATTATGAACAGCTGATGGGCTGCGAAGTCGGTGCGGCCGCCATGCCGGAATCGTATATCAACGCGTTCATCCTGCCGAAAAACCGCGATCTGAATGCGACCGGCGGATCCATGTGGCCGCCGAGCGGCGGCGCGGTGGATGACGTGGCGCAGAACAATCTCCGTGCAGAACGCGTGGTCTGGCAGGCGCTGCTC
>JAZUCR010000882.1:0-2228 GCA_045639225.1 Victivallales bacterium | reverse complement strand
AAAATCCATTTTCACTCCGCTGTTTTTCCCTCGGGAAGACCGGGCAAAACCGAGAACTTCACGTCGGAAAAGGTTATATCTGCATTTTTCTGAGAGCTGAGACAAGGTTTGACCCGAACCAGATTTCTGAATTTCGGGTGGAGTTTTCCCGTATCGATGACGAAGCGGAACTTGGCCGGCTGCTGCGGCGCGGTGAAAGACTGCAGAGCGGAGCCGCAAAATTTGGCCGGCATACGTCCGGCAGCCGAGTAGAGATAAATGCCGGCGCCGCCTTTGCCCCGTCCCGAAGCGGTGAATTCGACGAGGATCCGGTCGCCGAACCGTGCCAACGGCGAAATGGCGGCCATGTACTGGACCGGGGAACTGGTGCAGGACAAAGAGGCCTTGCCGTCCGAAACGGTGACCGCGGGCGTTTTTTTCGGGGAGGGCACATTCTGCAGCCAGCTGTCCCTGCCGTTTTTCTTTTTGGCGAATCCGTCCGGCATCTGGAAATCAGCCGTTTTCGCGGCTTCGGGAAGATGAACGAATCCCATTCGGAAGGCGCTCGAGGCATAATCCCGCGGAGCCAGATAACTCCAGGCCGAGGGTCGGCCGTCCGGACGGTTCCGGATCAGGTTCAACCGTTTGACCCCGTCCTTTCCCAGCGGCGAATTTTTGCGGGGCAGGGCCAGGACAAAACTCCAGGTATCCGGTCCGGTCTTGCGGTCGGCGGTCAGAATACCGGCGGTGTCCAGCGGGGTCAGTACCCGTTTGCCGTCATGCAACGTATGCCGGTAGCCGGCAATGCCGCCATCGGTTCCGACCGCGTAGTGGTCGAACGGATAATCCCCCTGGAGACCGAAGAACAGTTCGATGCCGTCGGTCCACAGATTCTTTTTCCCCGCCGGTGCGGGAGGAATCCCTTTTTCCTCATACCGGATCAGGAAGAAGCGGTCGGTGACTGCCATTTTCACCTGGGGCGAGCCGGCCGCCGGTTTGCGGGTATCGAGCTCGGTCCAGTTTCCCGCTGCGGGAATATTATCCCAGTCGATCCGGGCGAAATCGGGTTTCGGCAAGTTCCGCTGATCCGAGAGCCGGGCGGCGGAATAATGCGGCGGCGGTTCTTTTTCCACGAGCAGACGCTGATCATAATCCCGGCGGCCCTGAACGGCCCGCTCCCAGATGTCTCTGATAAAAACATCCATCCGCTTTCTGACCGCGGGCGATTTCGCCGCGGCTTTGGCCCGGGCGATGATTTTTGCGAGTTCCGCCATGCGCTCCGGGGTGCCCAGGGTCCAGTTCACCTTCTGTGTGTGGATCCCGATGCAGACGGATCCCCAGAGCCAGCGTTTGACATAATCATTCACGTCTCCGACCGGATAGTTTTTCGGATTCCAGGTGATTTTTTCCACCTGACGGTAAAATTCTTTCATCGGTTCGGCGGAATCTTCGTAATACAGACGGAAATATTCATCAATGACCTGATTGTAATCCTGAGACGGATCGAAAGCCAGCCGCATGGCCACATAGCCTTCCAGCAGATTGACCTTGGTGCATAATTCGAGGAACACACCCTGGATGCCGTCGTCCATGAATTCGCGGTAGATCCGTCCGGCCTGCCAGGGAAAGACCATGGGAAAATTGCGGTAATTGTAGCTGCGCCGTGCTTCATCATCGGGAGAAAGGATATAGGTCCAGACCGAGAGCGGACGTTTTTTTCCTTCCTGCCGGATCCATTGTTTGTAGATGGAGTGCTGCCGGTTGTAGATCTGCGGATGCATCCACGCATGGACGCCGAGACACATCTGCACCATGATGCCCGGATCGAGTTTCAGAATGCGCGGATCGGGATGAGCGAAACATTTGTTATATGCCAGCGTGGCGATATTCAGATCGGGATTGAGCT
This sequence comes from Victivallales bacterium, assembly GCA_045639225.1. Classification (GTDB taxonomy): domain Bacteria; phylum Verrucomicrobiota; class Lentisphaeria; order Victivallales; family UBA1829; genus SIG94. Next base: position 343 of record JAZUCR010000882.1, on the reverse strand, counting down.
TTTTCGCTTCGCGGGAGACCCGGTTGATGAAATCGAAATGAATGTAAGCCTGCCGGTCGAAACCGCGGACCGCGGGGAACAGTTCGAGGCATTCCGGGCACCTGCAGAAGTCCTGATTGTCATTTTCCTGGACCGGATAATAAAACGGCTTCCCCTCCATTTTGGGGAGGAAACGGTACACCACTCCATTCAGGGGCGGTTTTTTGAAAGCGGCGCCTTCATACACGGCCAGCGCTTCCGAAGCGAAATACTTCGCTACATCCGGACAGGTGGTGCAGATCTGGGCCGGAGGCGGATCAGATGGGGAATAATACTTGACCCAATGCCGATCCACCGGCATCTT
>JAZUCR010000881.1:0-10416 GCA_045639225.1 Victivallales bacterium | reverse complement strand
CTGCCGGATCTCGGGATATTTGCCCGCGCCGATGCAGAGATGGTTCCACGCCGTTTTCGACGGAACGATCTTCCAGCGGCTCTTGAATTCATCGGACGAAACGGCGCCGATCTGTTCGTAGAAATACCAGTCTTCGAGCTGGGGATGTCCGCCGGGAACATCCGGGTTGCCGGGCCGGTATTTCTTGAATCCGCTGTTTTTCAGCAGATTCTTGAGGGGCTTTCCGGAAATCTCGCTCAGGCGGAGCGAAATCTGGGTGAAATCGGGATACTGTTTGCGCATTTTTTCCCAGAACTGGACCTTTTCCCGGCGTTTCATGCCCTGACATTCGCGCTCTTCCACATTCTTCAAGGCGGTCTCGGCCGATTCGTAGAGATAACCCGAAACCACGTCCCGGTAATTGTGGAAGATCTGGTTCATTTTCGGCTTTTTCTTCTTGTCGACCGGGGTGTTGTTGTAACGGTAAATGCCCATCACGTCCTTGCCGACGAGTTCATCCCACAGCTTCTGGAAGGTGCGGTCGAGTTCCGCCGCGCGGAGCAGAAGAGCATGGATCCGGTCGAGCGGGAGAGTCTTGTCGGTGCGCAGCTGTTCGGCGATGAGATAGCGGTCGGCCAGACAGCGGACATATTCGAAATAATTGGCGACAATCTGCAGCCTGCGGCGTTCGAGATCGGTCATTTTGGCGGCAGCGGCCTGTTTCAGCAGTTCCGCCATCTTGTCGGTATCGCCCTGTTCGAGGCCCCAGAACGCATCGATATGATAGTAGGGGGCCCACGGCGAACGCTGGACCCCTTCGGTTTCTTCGGCTTTTTTCGCCGCGGGCCGGGCCTTCGCGCGCCGCTCGCGCATCCGGATGTCGACCTGTTCCCAGAGGTCGTAATAAGCTTTGACGAACGGGGCGGCCTCCTTGCCGAATGCCTTGACGCAGTATTCCTTCATGACTTCGTCGACATCGGAATCAATATTCCAGAGCAGACGTCCGAGGATGTATTGCTTGGGACCGTTGGCGGCATGGATCATATAAATCTCGCCGAAATATTCGCGCAACCCGATTTTGTAAAGATGGCGCAGATTCTCGGCCAGCCGTTTCGGATAATGGGGGATCAGCGGATAGCGGTAATCGAACTGGTGGTCCCAGAGTCCCATCTGCTTGAGGCCGCGGCGGGCAAACTCGTCGAAGTTGACGGGATTGGTGCCCATGCCGATGATGCCGGGATGGATCCTGGCATGGCTCGGAACCAGTCTGGTGTTGGCGGCGTAAAGCAGAATCAGCGCTTTCGCATCGGGTTTCTGCTGACGGGCGAGATCGAGAACTTTTTCATAGAACCGGAAGAACCGGTTGGAATAATTGTCCGGGGTGACGCCGCCGGGTTCGTCCAGCGCTTTGCAGAGTTCGCATTCGCACATGTTGCCGCCGCCGTCATTGACCGCCAGACTGGCGGCGTCGCCGGCGGAAGAGGGAGACCGTTTCACCAGATGTTCGGCGCAGATCCGCTGCACCTCGGGATTGCCCAGACAGGGCTGCCAGTTGGAAAGCAGACTGCGCGGACGGGTATAACGCTTGCCCTTGACCAGCGGGAAATATTCCGGGTGGGTCTTGCCGTATTTCGCCGGATTGATCAGGCGTCCGAGTTCATGCCAGGCGATATTTCGTCCGCTTTCGCCCATATACATCAGCTGGATATCCTTGTCCAGGGTTTTGCCCATGGTCCAGCGGCGGGTGTTGAACGAGGGACTTTCCCGGATATCGATCTTCACGGGCATCTTCCATTCGGACTGATCCGGGACCACCAGACCGTCCTTGCCCATGCCCACGATATCGAAACCGAGCTGGGTCCGCAGGAACCAGTTCACCGGATAGAAATAGCCGAAAGCATCCCGGGACATCAGGAGACAGACATTCTTTTTCCCGTTGAAAGCGACCGGATAGCGGATGATGAAGCTGTCGCGCGGCTTGTCTTTGAGGATTTCCGCATATTCCTTCCCGGCGGCGGGTTCGCTGGTAATAACAAAAACCGTCTCCGCATCGGCCTGTTCGAACGGGACGGCCTTGACGGGACGGCGCAGCAGCATGGACAGGCGGTCGGCGAAAACTCCGGCAACGACCTCTCCCCGGCGGGTTTTGACGACCCGGGGTTCCTCTTTCTGCGGCAGAAAAGCAACCTGAAACTGTTCCGCGGCAGCCGCTATCATACCGGCCGCAAAGATGAGGACGGCGGTGATCCCTGTGATTTTCATGCATGCTCCTTTTTACTGAATTTCCATCGTAACTTCATACAATATAACATGAAGTGGAAGAGAATTCAAGTGCGCGGCGGTTTTTTCTGCGGATGATTGAATGATCCGGGCGGACAAGTCGCGGGAAACAGGCAACTCCGCATTTCACAGGCAGGCAAACGCCTCCAGAATCTTGTCGTAAGTCACCGGTTTGAAAAGGATGCCGGTAAAGAGAATGGTCCGGGCATCACGCTGGAATTCGGTGTCCGCCGTTACCGCAAAGACCGGAAGCTGACGGAATCTGGGGTCGGCACGGAGTTTTCCGACCAATTCGGATCCGTTCATGTTGGGCATCCAGAAATCGGAAAAGATGAAATCATGCGGACGACCTTCGTTCACAGCGGAGTCAAGGATCTTCAGTGCTTCCACCCCGTCGCCCGCCTGATCGATCGAAGCAACGCCCGCTCTCGTGAGGAAGGCGGTCAGGACGGCACGGTTGACCGGAGAATCGTCAACGATCAGCACATGTTTCGGGAGGTTTTTCACCTCGGCCGACGATTTCGGCGCGGCTGCCGGAGCGGTCTTTTCCTCGTGAGCCGGGATATTCGGAATGGCGATTCTGAACGTCGATCCCTTGCCGAGTTCGCTCTCGACCATGATTTTCCCGCCCATGACATCGACCAGACGTTTGCAGATGGAAAGCCCCAGTCCGGTTCCTCTGGACCGGTCGGGCGCGTGGCTGGGGTCCAGAATCTGGACGAACGGTTCCAGAATGTGTGTCAGCATATCGGACGGAATCCCGCAGCCGGTATCGGTAACGGAGACCTCAAGATTCTTGTCTGAGTAGGATGCGGCAACCGTCACGGAACCCTGCGCGGTGAATTTGACTGCGTTGCCGATCAGGTTGAAGAGGATCTGACGGAAACGATGCTCGTCCAGCATAATGGTCGGGATACCGTCCGCCCGGTTGATCAGTTCGATTCCCTTTCCGGAAGCGGCCAGCCGGAAGGAGGCGAACACCTCGTCCGTCAAATGGGACAGGTTGACCGGTTCCGGCAGGAGCGTCATCTTCTCCGAGTCCATTTTCGCGAGGTCGAGCACGTCGTTCACCAGCTGCAGAAGCGTGGTCCCGCTGGCCCGGATGGATTGAAGCGCTTCGTCTCTTTCTTCTTTGCTCTTGACGCCGTACTGGAGGATTTCGGAATAACCGAGGATCGCATTGAGCGGCGTACGGATATCGTGGCTTACGATGCTGAAGAACATGCTCCGGGACTTCTCGGCTATGCGGGCGCGGTTAAGCGCATCCTCCAGCCGGGCGATGTGCTTCGCCGTCTGTTCGCGTTCAATAATAGCCTGCCGCAGTTCGTCGCGTTCGTCCTCGATGACGAAGATATGCAGGAAACAGTTGCCGATGAGACAGCCGAGCGCATAATACGGCCAGAGCGGCCAGATGACCTGAAAGACGATGGCCACTACCATGGAAATGCAGAACAGGAAAATCACCAGATTCCGTCTCCACTCGGAATTCTGACTGCCGCGGACCTTCACGAGCGCGAAGACTGCCATCACGACATTCACACCTACCAGCGGATAGAATAAGACGGGGCGCAAGGGTCCGGGGTTGTAATCGCCCATCTCGTCGAAACGGAAAAGCCAGCCGTTGTAAAAATTGGCAGCCAGCAGCACGACATACAAGGTCAGCAGCGCATATCCGAACAGGGTAAGCAGCCGCGCCTTCCATTGGCTGTAGTCCAGATAGATGACAGCAAAACGGCACCACAAAAGAACGGATACGGCAATGGCGATGAAATAAAGCATCGTATCCAGATACAAGATCTTCGCCCAGCCGAGACCCGCCAGGACACCCCAGCTGGCATCTACAAGATAATAGGCAAACACACCGTGGAGAAAACTGCGGTATTCACGGGAACCATGCAAGGCAGTCACCCTGCGGTCCGTATACAGATTGGAATTGATGATCAGATGGATCACCATTGCCAGAAAGGCAATCGAGGAATAAATATAGTCTTGCATAAAATCACTTGCTTCGCATGTTGCAGATTACATACACTTATGGAATGTTTCCTCCGTAATATACATGGCCCGCCTCGTTTTGTCAAGACGGGTATTAATGTTTCGGACTGATATTCGATGCCGGTTCATGCGGTCAGCGGCGGGGGCTATGGCTGCCGATGCTCAGAATAACATTGGAACCGTGCAATTCTTATCGGGGCTGCAATCCGGAAAATAACCGCCGCCTGCGGTGAAACGGGAATCTTCCGGATATGATTTCCCGGTCAGCATGGAGCCGGGCAGGATATTTCCATCGGGGAAAAATCTTAACCTTCTGCTGCCGCCTGAGCAAGCAGGGTTATGCTTTCGAAATGCGCCGTGGACGGGAAGAGATCCAGCAAGCGGCTTTCAGTGATCCGGTAAGCAGCGTTTTCCAGCTGGCGCAGATCGCGGAACAGCGTATCCGGAGAACAGGAGACATACAGGATCCATTTCGCTCCGCTTCGGGCGATCAATTTCGCAGCGGCGGGATCCAGACCGGTCCGGGGCGGATCGACCAGCAGCAGTGAGTTCGGAGGCAGACCGTGCGGATATTTTTCCCGAAAAAGTTTTGCGCTGTCGCCCGCATCGAACCCGGTCCGGTCAGCCACCCCATGGAGGCGGGCATTTTCCGCAGCGCACCGGACCGCCAGCGGATCCAGCTCGACCCCCCACGCCCGCAGTCCAGGCAGATGCTCCGTGCAGAGAATGGAAAAACACCCGCAGCCGCAATAGAGTTCCGCGAGCAGATCCGGTGCTGCCGAACGAACCCGTTCCAGCACCTCGCCGGCAAGTTTGCCGGACATATATGGATTGATCTGGAAAAACGAACTTTCTCCCGTTTCGAATATACCGAAGCCGTCCAGCTCATCCCGGATCAAGGCCGTTCCGCCCCGGTCGGTATAGATCCGCAGGCCGTCCGGCCGCGTCCACCGGAAAGTGACGGTTTTCTCATCGCCGGTCAGCCTGCCGCGCCATTCTCCGTCCCGCAAAGCCGCCCGGATCGCCGGAACCGCCAGCGGACAATCCGTAACCGGGATCAGTGTCCGGTTGTCCTCGCCCCGGTAACCGGCGGCGGTCCCCCCGTCCGGAGTCCGGTCCAGGGAAAGCCGGATCTTGCTGCGCCATCCGGTCCGGACGGGCGAACCGATCGGATCCCGGAGGAAATCGGCAGGATCGCTTTTCAATCGTGCTTTCCCGGCAAAAAAAAAGAACTGACGCTGTTTCCATTCGAGTTCCGTTTCATAGGGCACGTGGGCATAGGAACAGCCGGGACAGGAATTCGGACATTCGGGAGTGAGCCGCAGCGGCGACGCCGTTTCCACACCGGTCAGTATCCCTTCCGAATAATTCTTTTTGTCGGCAGTCAGACAGACCTGAACCGTTTCACCGGGAACGGCGCCGCGGACAAAACAGACTTTTCCATCGGGATCACGGCCGACAGCCCGTCCGCCGAAAGCAAAACCGTGGATCCGGATCTCGACCGTCTTGTTCATGGATGAGAACCGGCCGACTTGCGGCGCCATTTGACCGCCTCCCGGTTATTTTTCGGAACTCCGATCCCTTCTTTATACATGATGGAAAGATACTGCATAGCCAGGACATGTCCCTTGTCCGCCGCGGCCAGGAACCAGCGCAGTGCCTCGGAATAATCCGCGGAAACGCCTTCGGCATTGTAATACATGAATCCGGTCAGGAACATGGCGTCGGCATCATTTTTGACAGCCGCCTGCCGATAACAGGCCAGAGCCCGACGGAAATCCTGCTGGACTCCGGCACCGCGATGATACATTCTGCCGAGCAGGACCGTTGCTTTGGAATATCCCGCATTCGAGGCTTGGGACAACAGTGGAAAAGCCCGCTTGAACTCCTCTTTCCGGTAAGCCGCCTGCCCCAGGATGAACAGGATCTCCGCATCGTTTCCTTTTTCGAACGCTTTCAGATATTTTTCTGCTCCGTCGAAATCGGATTTTCCATAAAGCGCGATCCCCAGCTGCCGCATGGCATCGCGGTCGCCGCTGTCCGCCAGTTCCCGCAGATAGCGCAGTGATTCATCCTGTTTGGCCGGATCGGAATCCTTTTTCCGCAGTTCAGCCAGCATCCGGATCGCTTCCGGATTCTTTGCCTTGGCGGCAAGTTCAGCGTAGTGCTGTGACTGTTCTGTCTTGCCGAGAGACCGATAGATCTGGGCAAGACGAAGCTGCGACTTGACACTCTTGAGATCGGCAGCCAAGGAATAATAGTGGATCGCTTCGTTGATCTGCGCTTTGACCGGACCGATCCCGCTTTCGTAAAGGGAGGCCAGCAATTCCAGATCGGATACGTCGGCGCGTCCGCCCAGTTTTTTCAGATACCGGATCGCCAGTTCCGGATCCGCTTTCATCCCCTGCCCGTTCAACGCCATCCGGGCAAATTTACGGATCGCTTCGACACGTTCCAAGTCCGCGGCCTGCCGATAATAGGGAATACTTTCCTTCACTCGTCCGGCATTGAATTCCAACTCGCCGCAAAGCCAGGCCGCCTCCGCATTGTTCGCTTTGGCCGCCGCTTTCAGATATTCCATTGCACCGGCCGGATCCTTGTCGACCCCGATTCCGTTCATGAGCATGGTTCCGCAGCGGTAATTCCCTTCCGGATTCCCCTTTTGCGCCGCCTGACGATAATAATAAAAAGCATTGCGGTCGTCGTGAGCCGGACTTTTCGGATCGGCATAGATTTCAGCCAGCATGAAAGCAATTGAACCGTCCGGGGAATTACGATCCGCTGCCGGAGTGAGATACTGCACGGCCAGACGGTCATCTTTTTTCACCCCCTGACCGAGCCGATACATCCGCCCCAGCTCCAGACCGGCAGGGAGATATCCTTTTTCCGCCGCGGCTTTGAAACAGGCAGCAGCCTGAGCATTATCTGCCGGCACGCCTTTACCGGAACGGTAACTGCAGCCCAGCAGAAACAGCGCTTCGGCATCTCCGCCGGACGCTTTCAGATACCGGACTGCTCTGGCCGGATCGGCTTCCACGCCGAACCCGCCGAAATAATAGATCCGTCCCAGCACCGCTTCCGGTACAAACCCGCCGGGAATCTCGGTTTTATCCGGCAGTCCGGCCAGCAGATATTTTTCCGCTGCCGCATAATTCTTCGCCGTTCCGGCGCCCTCATAGCACATGATGCCCAGCGGGATCGCCGCGGGACGGAATCCGGCCTCATAAAGTTTTTCAAAACGAGAAAAAGCCTTGCGCGGATCGGGCAGGACTCCTTTCCCCTGCCAATCCGCCAGCGCCAGCATGAATTCGGATTTCCGATGCTGCGCCGCAGCCGCCTTGGTGAAACATTCCCGTGCACGCGTAAAAGACCGGACCAGCCGCTGACCTTCCCAGTAGATTATCCCCAACTGATACAGCGCTTCCGGATCTCCTTTGCCCGCGGCGTCTTTCAGCTCCTTCAACGGATCGCTCGGACGTCCGGCCTGCTGATCTCCGGCGTCCCGGCTCTCTTCTTCCATTTCCCGGATGTAATCTTTCAGCCGCTGGATCTTCTTTTCCTGCGGTTCCTTACTCTCCAGAATATCATCCAGCTCCCGCGATTTGATCTTGAAAGCACGGGATTTCGGATCATAACATTTCTGAGTCAGTTTTTCCGCTTTGTCCATCAGCCCGGAATAAGATTCAGTTCCGGATATCCCCGAAGCCGATCCGACCAGCAGCAGACAGCACCATAAACACCATTTATTCATCAGCAGTCCGGCAGTTGTTTCAGTTTTTATTTTTATCACAATATATCATAAGAAACCGCATAAGGCAAGGCGATCCCTTCCATTCGGAACTTTTTTTTCGAGAAAAAAAGATTTTTTCATCAAAAAATCATTGACGAAAACCGGAATGATGATATATTGAATTATGACGCAAGGCAATTTCAACCGGATTGCAGACAGGAGTTAATGATAAAATGATTCTGGAAAAACTGAAAACCGTGGATCCGAACATTCACGGCATGGCTTCCACCGACGGCATGGTCTGGCTTTCGCCCGGCCTGCAGGGACGTATCTTCTGCTCCATCGGCGACGAGCTGACTCATAAACTTGATTTCGACCTGGCCGCTCATCCCACGGACGGATTCAACAATATCGGCGGCAACTCGCTGTGGCCCGGACCTGAAGGCGGCGCTTTCGCCTACAATTACCCGCACGGCGAATGGACCGTGCAGGACGGCATCAATAAAGTCTGTCCCGTCCTGACCCCCGAATCCGCCGCCTGTGCGGTCATGACCAAAGATATTTCCATGCTCAATCCGAAAGGCGTTACGGTCGATCTGGAATACCGCCGCAAAGTGCAGACCCTGGATATTTCCGGACAGACCGCCGCTTACGGAGTGAAGGGCGTTGCCTACACCGAATCCGATTCGTTCACGCCCAAAAAGGATTATTCGGTCGAAGACGCCATCGTCTGTGCCTGGAGTCTGGAACAGTTCAACGGCGCCGAAGGGATCACCGCGTTCGGCGCTTACTCGAAAAAAGACGCCTCCGTCAAACAGGTCATCAACGATGATTTCTACGGCGATCCGCTGGTCCGGATCACCGCCGCCAACGGTCTTTTCCTGTTCAGGCTGGGCGGACCCTGCCGCCTCCAGATCGGATTCAAGAAAGACTGCGTTCCCGAACTGATCGGCGCGTACGATGCCTCCCGGAACCAGCTGATCATCCGCAAGACGTCCATTGTCGAAGGCACCTATATCAATATTGCGGACAACGATCAGAAGAACGGCGCCTATTCAACGGAAGACGTTTACAGCATTTTCAACGGTTCGCAGGAACTGAATTTCTTCGAACTGGAAACGATTGCTCCGATGACGGTCCGCAACGGCAAACTGATCCGTTCGGTTCTGAATTCCCGCACGTTCATCTACCGCGGCGGCGCTCAGCAGCTCGGCGCCCTGCTGGAAAAAGAATATCAACTCAACTCCAAGGAGATCATAAAATGAGCAAAATCAAAACGGTGTTCGGTTTCGACATGGAAACCGATGTCGGCAGCTGGTCCTCCACCTACGAAGGCATGCAGCATGGCGGTCCGGTCATTCTGGACATTCTCAAGAAAAACGATGTGAAAGCCACCTTCTTCTTCACGGCCGATGCCGCGGAAAAGAACACCAACATCCTGCACATGGTGCGCGATGCCGGTCATGAGATCGGCTGCCACACCCTGTTCCACGAAACCATCGGCGATCCGCTGTTCGAGATCCCCGGCATGATCCCGCTGCTCCCCGAAGAAGTCGAGCACCGCATCGAAGTCTGCACCCAGCGCGTCGAAAAACTCGCCGGCGTGCATCCCACCGCCTGGCGCTGCCCCCGTCTCTGGGGTTCCACCACCGTGGTCAACGCCCTCGAAAGACTCGGCTACACCGCCGACGCCACCTACCCGATGTATTTCTACCGCGAACGCCTGACTCCGTATCATCCCTCCAAGGATGACTGGACCAAGGAAGGCGACATGAAGATCATCGAACTGCCGAACTTCGCCGACCTCTCGATGGATTCGAAGGATCAGTACGGCCGCGATATGGACCAGTGGCCCCTGTGGCGCACCGAGTCCGCCGATGCCGTCATCGAACACATCAAAGGATACATCAAGTTCTGCGAAGGCAAGAAAGTCGATCCCTTCCTCTGCTTCTACATGCATCCGTGGGAATTCTGGCCGATGCCCGACGGTCTGATCTACTCCGGCGAAGGTGCTGTGCTGCCCGATCCGTTCATCGTCAAGAACTGCGGTCAGTATGCCGCCGATCAGTTCGATCTGCTGATCAAGAAGCTCAAAGCTCTCGGTTCGGTCTTCACCACCGCTTCCGGCGCTCTGAACTGAGTCCGATTCACAACGGTTTTTACTCCGGCACGGGATCCGTTTCCATGCCGGAGTTTTTTTGTTTCGACTTCGGAGCCCGATCCGTTTGCATTTCCCGACGGCTGTGCTATATTGCAGTTCAGAAATAAAATTGGATTTTGAGGTTTTACTGTGAATCGATATTGGATCGCATTGACCGGCATACTGTCATTGACCGCGGGAACTCTTTCCGCCGCGGTTCCCGACCGCGCCGCCGAACCTGATCCCAACACCGTTCCCGCCATCCGTAAGCCGAAAGGAGAGTATTCCATGT
>JAZUCR010000880.1:0-3754 GCA_045639225.1 Victivallales bacterium | reverse complement strand
TCTATCTGCGCAACGGCCGCATCGAACCGTTCGGTTCGCTGAGCCGGTTGAAACAGCAGGTGAACGGCAAGACCCGCAGCGACCACCGGACGATCATGGATACGATGATCCGTTTTTATTCGGATTTCAAGGAAACGCTGGAAAAACAGTCGATGGGCTTCCAGATGAGCAACTGGGACAAGAAACTGCTGAAATACGGCCGCCGTTTCGAAAAGGAAATGATGGATCTGTCGGTGAACATTCCGCTGGAAGAAGCCCTGGATCTGGGCTGGAAGATCCTGGCGGATTGTTTCGACGCCACGGAAACGGGCATCAAGACCGACCTGATCAACGAATACTGGCCGAAAAAAGCCGAATGATTTCCCGGAGACCGGAAAATGGCGAAAGTCAAACTTACCAAAACGGCATTGAAAAAAGAGCGTGACGATCTGAAACAGTATCAGCGCTTCCTGCCGACGCTGCAGCTCAAAAAGCAGCAGCTTCAGATGGAAATGCGCGAATGTCTCGACCGGATCGAACGCAATGAGCAGCGGGAGGCTGAATCCAAAAAACAGCTCTCCTCCTGGCTGATGCTTTTCGGTGCTGAAAAAGAGGCGTTCCGGGCTGCGGATCTGGTCAAGGTCGATCACCTGGAAACCGATACCATGAATATCGCCGGCGTGGAAGTCCCGCGTTTCCAGCGCGTCGTCTTTCAGAATGCTCCATACGATCTTTATCAGGAGGATCTCTGGATCGATGATGCCGTGAATGCGCTCCGGCGGATCATCGAACTGCGGATGGAACGGGATGTAATCCGGAAACAATACGAACTGATCCAGTCCGAACTGCGGGTGACTACTCAGCGGGTGAATCTGTTCGAAAAGGTCAAGATTCCCGAATGCCGCGAAAATATCCGGCGGATCGGGATCTATCTCGGCGACATGGATACCAGCGCGGTCGTGCGTTCCAAGATCGCGAAAAGCAAACTTCAGGAGACCGTGGCATGATCGTAAAAATGAAAAAGATCACGCTGCTGTGCGTGGAATCGGAACGGACCGCTGCTCTGGAGCAGCTCCGCGAACTCGGGATCATGCATGTGGTCCATGAGACGCGGGTCGAATCGGAAAGCGTGGACGTTTCAGCCCGTGACCTGGATCAAATCTCCCAGGTCTGTACTATCCTTTCCGGCATCGAAACCAAATCTGATGGCGTATCGGAACGGTCCGGAAAAGAGGTGTTCGAAGAGGCTGCCGAACTGATCCGGAAACAGGAAGAGCTGAAAAAACTGATCTCGGAACAGCAACTCGATATCGCCGCGCTCGAACCGTGGGGCGATTTCGATCCCGAATCGGTGAAAAAACTGGCTGCGGCCGGTATTTTCGTGCAGTTCTGCAAAACCTACCGGAATACGTTCAAAAAACTTGAACTGCCGGAAGGGACCGCAGTGAAAATCATCCGGGAACAGGGAAAAGATATTTATTTCCTGGTCATTTCCGAAGAACCCCTGGATGCCTCTCTGTATCCGGTCCTGACTTTGCCGCAGAGCAGTCTGTCCGATCTCCGGTGTGAACTGGAAAAAGCACAGTCGGAACTGGTCGAAGCGGAGAAACAGCTCACGGTTCTGGCTGCCTCGGTGAACGCGGTCAAGGACTATTTCAGCGAAAAGAGCGTCGAACATGAATTCCTGACCAACCGCGAAGGCATGATCTCGGACGGTTCGATCGCGTATCTTTCCGGCTATATTCCGGCGGATGAGCTGCCGAACCTTACGGAAGCGGCCCATCGGAACGGCTGGGCGCTGACCGCGGACGATCCGGCTCCGGACGATGCGCGGGTGCCGACCTTCATCCGGAATCCCCGCTGGGTCAAGATCATCGATCCGCTGTTCGATTTCATCGGCATCACGCCGGGCTACCGGGAAAACGATGTGTCGGTCTTTTTCCTGATCGCGTTTCCGATTTTCTTCGGGATGCTGATCGGGGACAGCGCTTACGGGTTCCTGTTCATCATCGCAGCTTTGCTGTTCAAGTTCCTGCTGCGGAAAAAACCGGAAGCTCAAATGCCGCTGAATCTGCTGATCATGCTGTCGATTTTCTCCGTGATCGTCGGTTTGCTGAACGGTTCCTGCATGGGATTGCCGCGTAAAGTCCTGCCGCGTTTCCTGCAGGGATTGGATTTCCTGGCGGATCCGTCATCCAGTCCGGCGGCGGTCGCCCTGGGTAAAAAACTGAATGTCAACCCGGCCGACCTGACGGATAAATTCACGCAGTGGTTCTGTTTCCTGCTTGCCGCCCTGCATCTTTCCGTGGCCCATCTCTTCAAGTATGCGGTCAATATCCGTGACTGGCGCAGCTTGGGCAACATCGGCTGGGCGTGCGTGATTTGGGGCAACTTCTTCACCGCGGTCAACCTGATCGTGTTCCCCGGATCTTTCCCGAAAATCGCGGGCTTTGCACTTTACGGGATCGGGGCGGTGTTGATCGTGGCGACGGTTTCCGCATCGGGAGCCTTGAATCTGCCGTTCGATTTTGTCGGCAGTTTCGTGGATGTGCTGTCCTATATCCGACTGTTCGCGGTGGGACTTTCCGGCGTTTATGTGGCCTCCTGTTTCAACGACATGGGCAAGATGGTGCTGAACGCGCTGCCGAAAGAACTGTTCGTGGTCGGGCTGATCGGACTGATTCTGGTCGCCCTGGCGGGACATGTTCTGAACATTCTGCTGGGCTTCATGGGCGTGCTGGTGCATGCTGTGCGCCTGAATACGCTGGAATTTTCGAACCATGCGGGAATGGAATGGACCGGTATCGTCTACCGGCCTTTTGCCAAAAAACGGAATAAATAACAACCAACACTTGAAATAAACCAAAAAAGGAGATCAAAAATGATTTTCGAGATCGCATCACAGGCGGCCGCCGCGGCTGCCACCCCGGAAGCCCAGAAGGCTTATGTTTACACCCAGGAACACCTGAAGTATTTCTTTCAGGCAATGACTTATGCGGGCGCCTTTGCCGCCATCGGCTTTGCGGCGATGGGCGCGGCTTACGGCTGCGGCATTTCCTGTTCCTCCGCCATCGGCGCGTGGAAGAAATGCTATTCTCAGAACAAACCGGCACCGTTCCAGCTGCTGGTCTTCGCCGGAGCCCCGCTTTCCCAGGTCATCTACGGCATGATCATCATGTTCGTCATCCTCGGCAAAGCCAATGTCACCCATGCCGCATGGATGGTTTATCTGTTTGTCGGGATTACCGGCGGCGTTGCCATGGGGATCTCTTCGCTGTGGCAGGGTATTTCCGGCGGGGCGGCGTGCGATGCCTTTGCGGAAAACGGCAAAGGTTTCACCAACCAGCTGATGGTTCTGGGTATCGTGGAAACCGTCGCAATCTTCGTGATGGCTTTCGCTATCGTGCTGCTGAGCAAAGTCGGACTCACGGCTTGATCTGAATCGAATCACTCTTCCAAAAACAAGGAGTTCTCATAAAATGAAAGTTGTTGTCGCGTATTCCGGAGGTCTCGATACCTCGGTGATCGTCAAGTGGGTCAAGGAAACCTATAATGCCGAAGTCATCTGCTACTGTGCCGATGTCGGTCAGGAAGAAGAGCTCGAAGGTCTCGACAAAAAAGCAATTGCCACCGGCGCTTCGAAATGCTATATCGATGATATCCGTGAAGAATTCGCACGCGATTTCATCTTCCCGATGATGCAGGCCAATGCGATTTATGAAGGCACCTATCTGCTGGGCACCTCGATCGCGCGTCCCCTGATCGGCAAAAAGCT
>JAZUCR010000879.1:0-2851 GCA_045639225.1 Victivallales bacterium | reverse complement strand
TGATAATCCAGTCTGCCGATGGAACCGATAACTTTTGCGGCATTTCCCAGTCCCCATTGCTGTTTCTTCGCGGCAATATCTGCCGTGCTTTGGGGAAGGACGGGATCCGAACCGTTGTAAATGACGCGGATCGAGCCTTCCGGCAGTCCGCAGCGCCGTTCATGAAAACGGGCAGCGGCTTTGGATACCGCCGTGCAGACATCCGCCAAGCGGAACGACAGCCGGTCCAGAAAGAAAAGGATCCTGACCTTCAAAGCGGACCGTCTTTCGGCGATATGGATGGTATTGACAAGAGTAAAACGGCAGAACAGCCGGATCAGCCGGGCCGTGAGGTTGGCGTGCATCAGATGGGAATGGACGATGTCCGGCGCTTCGGACCGGATGATTTTGCACAGCCGGAAAATGCGGAAGATGCCGAGTCCTGAAAGATCCAGGAAATACGGACGGATGCCGAGCTGTCCGAGCTGATCGACGATGGTGCGGACGCCGGCGGACGGTTCTTTCTGCAGGGAGACGACCACGGCCTGATGTCGGGCCTTGAGAAGAGAACGGACCATTTCCAGGACGATTTTTTCAGCACCGCCTGGAAACAGTCCGGTAATGACGAACAGCACCTTCATAACAGGAAGCAGCCGAGTCAGAATTTGCTTTTGGGAACGATCAAATCCACCCTGCTGATGTTTTCAATGCCGAAAGCATGTTTCAGAAGTTCCAGAGCCTTGGTCTGAAAACTTTCGGCGAGCTGCAGCATGGAAACCTCCGAAGAAGCAACGTAAAACACTTTGACCTGGACTGCGAGCGCATTGCTGTCGCGAATCAGCTTGATGCGGACGATCTCGATTTGCGGAAAACTGTCATCCAGCGAATAAAGCAGATCGGAAATGGCACTGGCGGAAATAAAAAGAGATCCGTGTTCCGCAGCGATGGGAATGCCGGAAACCGAACGGTTTGTACGCAAGATAAGCCATATGATGACAGCTATAATGCAGATGATGAAAAGGATCATCATGGCTGCGAACATCCCCAGAAAAAAATAATAACCGGATTCAGCATTGAGAGTGGGAAAAAGTTTCAGCAGGATATTTTTCATGATAATCACCTCGAAAGGTCAGTTATTCGGTTTCCTGAACGTTTTCATTTTCTTCGGTTTCGGGATCTTCCAGATCCATGACGACGATGTCGATTCGGGGGACCTCCATGCCGGTGATGCGGGCGATTTCTTCGATCACGGTAGATTGGACATTGGCGGCGACTTCGGGAACTTTGCAGCCATAGGCCAGAATGATGCGGATTTCGATTTCGACGGAATTGTTGCCCATCTCAATGGAAATGGCGCGGTCCATGACTTTCTTGCTGCCGACAAATTCTGCGATATTGTCGACGAAAGTATTGCCGGCGAGGCGGACGACGCCGTCCACAGAACAGGCTGCCTTGCGGATGATCGAGGCGATAACACTTTCATGGACTTTGACGACACCCGCGACATTTTCGGATTTCTTTTCGGCAATGGAAGTGCCGTCCGGAAAAACGCTCCGGTTGGTTTTGTCTTTTTCGTTCTGATTCATTCAGAGGATCTCCTTCTGTTAAAAATCATTCGTTTTCATCATCCGTGAATTCCATTTCACGAATGATTACGTCAACGCGCGAAGCCAGCAGACCGGTCAAATCCTGAATTTGCCGGACAACGCATTCCTTGACATTGGCCGCGATCTCGGGGAGAGCGAAACCGTAGCGGATGTTGATTGCAATAACGACTTCGATGGATGACTCGCCGATGGTGATCTGGATGGCGCGGTCCATAACTTTTTTACTGCCGACAAATTCTGCGATATTGTCAACCAGACTGCTGCCGGCAAGCCGGGAAACTCCGTCCACAGAACAGACCGCCCGGCGGATGACCGCCGACAGGGCAGGGGATGCGATCCGGATTTCTCCCGGACCTTTGGTTCCGGCGTCAATAACTGCTTCGGCATAATCGGATTTAGGCGGGAGGTTTTTTTTCGGATTTTTGCCAGTCATGACGGGGCTCCTGTGAAGTTTTATTGATCTTGTTCCTGAGGCTTGACTTTCTTGAACTGACCGCTTTTGATGACTCGTTCGATAAAACCGGTATCATAACGGCCTTCGTTGAATTCGCGTGAATCCAGGATGAACTGTTCGAACGGAATGGTGGTGCTGACTCCTTCGATCATGAATTCCGCCAGGGCGCGGCGGCACCGTGCGATCGCTTCGGCCCGGGTGTCGCCGTGAACGATCAGTTTGCCGATCATGCTGTCGTAGTAGGGTGGAATGCGGTAGCCGTTATAGGCGTGGGAATCGATTCGGACTCCGAGACCGCCGGGCGCAGAGTAGAACTTGATCTGTCCGGGGCAGGGTGCGAAATTGGCAAACGGATTTTCCGCATTGATGCGGCATTCGATCGCATGACCGCGGAGGACGACATTTTTCTGGGACAGGGAAAGTTTTTCTCCGGCAGCGATGCGGATCTGTTCCTTGATAATGTCAACACCGGAAATCATTTCGGTAACCGGATGCTCGACCTGGACGCGGGTATTCATTTCCATGAAATAGAACTGATCCTTGTCGCCGAGGAGAAACTCGATGGTGCCGGCGCTGACGTATTTGGCGGCTTTGGCCGCTTTGACCGCGGCTTCACCCATCTTTTTGCGCAGGGCAGGAGACAGCGCAGGCGAGGGAGATTCCTCCATCAGTTTCTGATGACGCCGCTGCAGACTGCAGTCGCGTTCCCCCAGATGCAGAACATTCCCGAAAGAATCGGCGAGGATCTGCACTTCGATATGACGCGGGTTGGCGATGTATTTTTCGATATAGAAGTCGGATCGTAGCCATG
>JAZUCR010000878.1:0-4734 GCA_045639225.1 Victivallales bacterium | reverse complement strand
GGGACGCTGATTTTCATAGTAAGTGGCCGATTTGAACACTTTGGCATATTCGGCGATACGTCCGCGGCGGACGTTCTTCAGTTCCTTGACGTATGCCAGTTTTTCGGCATCGATGCCGTCCTTGTCGATGATCGAGCCGTTGGAATCGGACACGGAAAGGACCTTGCCGCCGAGCTGGATGGCTTTTTCGACCGCGAACTGCGCGACGTTGCCGGACCCGGAGACGAGGACCTTGCGGCCTTCGAAGGAGGAACCGCGCGTGGCGAGCATTTCCGTGGCGAAGTAGACATTGCCGTAACCGGTGGCTTCCGGACGAACCAGACTGCCGCCCCAGTTCAGACCTTTGCCGGTCAGCACGCTGTCAAAACGGTCGACGATCTTTTTGTAGGTGCCGAAGAGGAAGCCGATTTCCCGGCCGCCCACGCCGATATCGCCGGCAGGCACGTCGGTATTCGGACCGATGTGACGGTAGAGTTCGGTCATGAACGCTTTGCAGAAGGCCATGACTTCCCGTTCCGATTTGCCCTTCGGGTTGAAATTGCTGCCGCCTTTGCCGCCGCCCATCGGGAGCGTGGTCAGACTGTTCTTGAAGATCTGTTCGAATCCGAGGAACTTCAGGATGCCCAGGTTCACGGACGGATGGAAACGCAGACCGCCTTTGTAGGGACCGATCGCGCTGTTGAACTGCACCCGGTAACCGTAATTGATCTGGATCTCGCCCTTGTCATCGATCCACGGGACCTGAAAGGTGATGATACGTTCCGGAATGGTGATCCGTTCCAGGATCTTATGTTTTTCGTAACGCGGATTGGCGTCGATCAGCTTGCCCAGGGAATCGAAAACCTCGGTCACGCTCTGCAGGAATTCGGACTCCCAGGGCGCCGCTTCCTTCAGACTTTCCAGCACTCGCTGTGCATACACATTCATTTTGTCGTGTTTCTCCTTCTCATTGCAGTTTAAAGGTCGATCAAAAAAGCGGCCATTAATATAATCCGGTTTCGGATTATTTCAAGTCCTGGATGAAAAAAGAAAAAGAAATAAAATAATAATTTTTTACAAGAATCAGTATTTTTTAATGTTTTCAGGCTATCGAATGAAAGTACCGGCAGCCGATCAGGCACTCTTCCCCCTCCCGCACCGACCGACTGCCGGACCGGCAAAAAATCAGGCTTTTTTCTTAAAACCGTCTTGAAAAAACCTTTGACAGGATTATATTTAGGAAAAATGATAAAATATAAATTCATCAATGATGAATAAAGGAGTAAAATTCATGAAGGACACAACCGGATATCTGGGCCGGTGTATTTCCCTGTGCGGCAGAATCAATATGGGCAGGTCGATTACTTACCGTCTGGCCGGACCGCTGCTGGAATTCAGCGCCGTCCGTCTGACCAAAGTGGGCATGGCGGGAGATCATGAAACCAACTGGGACCCCCTGCGGGACGAAATGCTGTCCCGGATCAAAACCGTTCCGGAGGAACTGCCGGGGGAAACCGCGGCCCTGACGTGGCCGGTCCATCCGGGCGCGGCCTGGCTGGCGGCGCGGGGGATCGGTGATTATTCGAAGGGCGTGGCCGAAGCGGCGGAAAAACTGGTCGCCGACGGCCACCGCAATGCGGACGGACTGTTCGACGATCCGGTTTATCCGGGCCATCTGTCCACGGAGATCATGGCGATGACCATCCCGGCACTGGCGTTTGCCGGCAAATGCAGCGGGAACAGCGCCTTTTTCGACGAGGCAGTGCGGCAGTATGAAGGATACGCGTCGGTCCTGTATGATCCGGCGGCGAAGCTGTGGCATCCGGGTTACCTGCCGGGCAAAGCCAGCGGAGCGATGTGGCGTTACTGGGATAAATCGCCGTTGACCCAGCGGCTGAATCTGAAGGAGACCGGCGTTTTTCCCGGCTGCTGGGGCCGCGGGGAAGGTTATGCTCTGTTCGCACTCTCCGAACTGGTCTTCGAATTGCCGGACGCTCATCCGAAAAAAGCGGAACTGCTGGCGGTCCGGGAACAGATGCTCGAAGGTCTGCTGCAGTATCAGGATACGAACGGGATGTGGCATCAGGTGCTGAACGACTGGGGCTCCTATCCGGAAACCTCGGGCACGGCGTGGATCCTCTATGCCATGGGACGCCTGATCAAACGCGGCAGGACGGCCGTGTCGCGTTTTCTGGCGCCGTATCAGAAAGGACTTGCCGGGATGGGCCGGTATCTGGCCTGGGACGGCAGTCTGTTCAATGTGTCGACCGGCTGCATTTGTCCGGGCGGACGCGGGACGGCGGCGGATTATGCGCTGCTGGGCTGGCGCAAGGACGAACCGGCAGGCTGTGCGCCGGTGCTGCTGGCGCTGCAGCAGGCGGCCCAGATCGAATTCGCCACGGGGCTGATCCCTTCGTATCAGGAAGTATTGAAACAATTTCCGGGAGATGAAGTATTATGAATTATCCGATGCTGGCATACAAGTTGTGGGACCGGTATAAACGGCAGCAGTTTGCACCTGTTTATACGACGATCCTGACCTATTACGGAGCTCTCCGTCTGGCCGAAGTTATGGATGACCATGTCCTGCTGGAGGAGGTCATGGAAAAACTGCATCCGTTCTGGAACGGGGAAATCGCCGCCGTGGCAGGTTATTACGGCAAATATGACTACCGCTGGGGCGGCAATGCCTCGGCATGGGCGCTGCTGCATGACTATCTGCCGGAAGAAGCGGCGGAAAAGATCTGTGCCGCCTGCGACGATCTGCTCACGCTCCAGCCGCGGTATGAGAACAAAATCTTCTGCCGGCCCAAATGGTATGATCCTTCGCAAATGGGTTTCCGCTGGATCGATTCGGTTTTCGGAGTCTGTCCGTTCCTGCTGTGGACTGGTCTGAAGTGCGGCAAAGCGAATTATATCGATGAAGCGGCGGCGCAGATGCGGTATCACCATGAACTGCTGTTCGACCCGGTGCGGAAACTCTATCACCAGTGTATCGACGCCAGCCGTCCGGAACTGACTCCGGGATACTGGAGCCGCGGCGTCGGCTGGGGACTGCATGCGCTGGCCGACCTTGCCGCCGATCTGCCCTCCGGCCATCCGGAATATGATTATATCCGGCAGGCTTATCAGGATGTCATAGACGGCTGCGTGGCCAGTCTGGACACGGAAGGCATGTGGCATCAGAGCATGGACGACTTCGGGACCTTCCCGGAAACATCCGGAACCGGACTGATTCTGTATGCGTTGGGCAAAGGGATCCGGACCGGATTTTTCACCTCGGAAAAATATCTGGAAACTTTCAAAAAGGGACTCCGGGGATTGACCGGATACATCGGTCTGGACGGATCGGTCCACAACTGCTGCGGCGGCTGCTGCTGTCCGGGATACAACGGAACGGCTGCGGATTACCAGATCCGGGGCTGGATCCTGAACGACAACCATGCCTTCGGACCGCCGATCCTGGCCTGCACCGAAGCGATCGAATTACAGAAAAAAGGAATTCTGTCATAGAAACATAAGGAACATGCAATGAAAATTTCATGCACGCCGATCAGCGCCGAAGCCGCATTCGGCAGAGGAGAAATGGATCAAGTCCGCTGCCGCGATGCGGCCTGGCAGGGGGAACAATTTTATCTGAATTTATATGAAGTGATCCGGAATCATGCTTCTCTGGCGGTTCCGCTGGACGACGTACGGCGGCAGATTGCCATCATCGAAGAATGTTTCCGTCAGAATCCGCAGAAATGGAGTTGACATCATGAATGAACTGCGTGTTATGTCAGTCATGGCGCATCAGGACGATTTCGAGTTTGAAGCGGCCGGTCTTTTCCTTCAGCTGCGCCAATATTACGGGGACCGGGTCAAGCTGAAGATCCTGACCACCAGCCGCGGCGGCAGCGGACATTACCTGCATGATATCGAAACGACCGCACAGATCCGGGAAAAAGAAGCTCAGGCCAGCGCGGCAATCATCGGCGCGGAATACGAGAACCTGACCCAGCTGGACGGTTCGCATATCCCGGCGCAGGTATTCTGTGACCGCAATATGCTTGGCGGTCTGTGGAATGCGATCCGCGCATTCGCACCGGACTATGTGATCGCCCCGCCGATCTCCACCAATCCCCTTGCCGGAATCCATATCGACCATCAGCATACGGCGGAAGCGGTCAGGTTAGTGGCATACCAGCTCGGCGTACCCAATGCCTATCCGACCATGAACGGGGAACGGATCCTTCGCTTCAAGCTGCCGATCATACTGAACTGCATCGACAATTACGCCAAAGAGCCGAT
Source organism: Victivallales bacterium (assembly GCA_045639225.1). Classification (GTDB taxonomy): domain Bacteria; phylum Verrucomicrobiota; class Lentisphaeria; order Victivallales; family UBA1829; genus SIG94. Next base: position 462 of record JAZUCR010000878.1, on the reverse strand, counting down.
CTGGCATTTCCGGGTCAATGTTGATGCCTTCCGCAAGCCGAAAATGAAGATGCTCCGCTGTCACAAATCGCAGATCGAAGAATGGCTGCCGTTCGTCCACAACCTGGATAAGCAGAAAATCCCCCCCTGGTCGGCAGAAAAATGGAAAAAACAAACGGAAATGCACCATATCCAACGCAATCAGCTGTGCGGATTCGAATCCGAACAATGGCATGAATATTTTGCCATAACCGCATGGGGCGGGGGCGGCTGGAATGAATCGACCCGTTCCGGGCAAATCAAAAAAGATTTTCCGTTCGCGGAATGGAAAGAACAATGAAAGACAATTATGAGAGGAGGCTTTATCATGGACAGAAAAAAGGATGAAAAAAAGCATCGTCAAATCAAGTCGATCCAAGTTTTGATGTTTCACCGTAACCTATTCACTCTTATAGAGTTGCTCGTGGTCATCGCGATCATCGC
>JAZUCR010000877.1:0-2518 GCA_045639225.1 Victivallales bacterium | reverse complement strand
AAAATAAAGGAAAAAATAGAATCATAAAATTTTGAAAATTATATTTTCAACTTGTATTTTCGCTGTATTTATGCTATCTTACAGAGAAATGGAAACCGATTACAGCGAGGCGGAAAAATGAAGCGGAAACAGGAAAAACTGCCGGATATTCCGGTGATGATCCTCTGCGGCGGCAAGGGGACGAGGCTGCGCGATGTCACCGAAGTTTTGCCCAAACCGATGGTGCCGATCGGGAATCAGCCGATCTTATGGCACATCATGAAAAGTTATGCCGCGTTCGGGCTGCGGCGGTTTATCCTCTGTCTCGGCTACAAAGCGGAGACGTTCATCGACTTTTTCATGAATTTCCATCTGCGCACCGCCGATGCCACGATCACGCTGGGACATGATCCGGAGATCCGTTTTCACCGCGAGGTGGAGGAATCCGACTGGCAGGTCACGCTGGCGCAGACCGGGATCGAGACCAAAACCGGTCCCCGCGTGTCCCGGGCCGCGAAGTATCTCAAGCCGGAAGATCAGGATTTTTTCCTGACCTACGGCGACGGCGTGGCGGATATCAATATCGGTGAATTGTATCATGCACATAAGAAGAGCGGGAAGCTCCTGACCATTTCCGCGGTGCATCCTCCGGCGCGGTTCGGGGAGATGGTTCTGAAAGGAAATTCCATTTCTGAATTTGCCGAAAAACTGCCGACGAACGATGCCTATATCAACGGCGGATTCATGGTGCTGAAACGCGATTTTCTGGAGCGGTATCTTTATCCTGAAAAAGACGAATTTTTCGAGCAGACGCCGATCAATCAGGCAGTGAAAGACCATCAGGCCAATGCTTTCCGTCACGAAGGCTTCTGGCAGTGCATGGATACTCCGCGCGAATTCACTCTGCTCAATGAACTCTGGTCCAAAAAGAAAGCTCCCTGGACCAAATACTGGGAGAAATAAACCGTGTTTCAGGACATTTTTCGGAACCGCCGGGTCCTGGTTACGGGTCATACCGGTTTCAAAGGATCCTGGCTTTGCGCCTGGCTGCATCGGCTTGGCGCCGAGGTTGCCGGTTTCGCTTTGGAACCGGACCAGAGTCCCGATCATTTTTCCCTGCTCAACACCCCGCTGCACAGCGGGATCGGCGACATCCGCGACTATGAAAAACTGAAACTGTTTATCGCCGATTTTCAGCCCGAGATCGTATTCCATCTGGCGGCCCAGCCGCTAGTCCGGATTTCCTACCGGCAGCCCCGCGAAACGTTCGAAACCAATGTCATGGGTACGATAAACGTGCTGGATGCCTGCCGTTACACGTCTTCCGTCCGCGCCGTCGTGGTCGTCACGACCGATAAATGTTATGCCAATCCGGAAAACGGACGGTCGTTTACGGAAAATGATCCGCTGGGCGGTTACGATCCTTACAGTGCTTCGAAAGGGGCGGCGGAAATCGCCGCGGCTTCGTATCGTTCGGCGTTTTTCTGTTCGGAAGAGGCTCCGGCGGTGGCGACTGCCCGGGCCGGCAATGTGATCGGCGGCGGCGACTGGGCGCTGGACCGGCTGATCCCCGATCTCATCCGCGCCGCTTCGCAGGGAAAACCGGCGGAGATCCGCTTCCCGAATGCGGTCCGTCCCTGGCAGCACGTGCTCGAAGCTCTGAGCGGATATCTGACGCTCGGCGCCGCGCTTCTGTCCGGGGGAAAAACGTTTGCATCCGCCTGGAATTTCGGCCCGGTCGAGGCCGAGACCTATACGGTTGGCGACATCGTCAAAATCGCGCAGTCCGAGTGGGACGAGATCCGTTTCCGTGCCGATGAAAATCCGGATCAGCCGCACGAGGCAGCGCATCTGCTGCTGGATTGCCGCAAGGCGCAGGACCTGCTGCACTGGCGGCCGGTATGGGATACGGAAAGCGCTGTCCGGCAGACCATCCGCTGGTACCGCGAATTTTACGAACATGGAACAATAATCACGTCCGCCGATCTGGATGCGTATTGCGCTTCCGCCCGGCAGGCGGGTTTGGAGTGGGCTCAATGAATAAAGACGAACTGCGTCAGGAAATTCTGCGTTTGACCGCTGAATATTACCGTGCCCAATGGGGCGAGGAAACGCCTTTTGTCCCGGGCGAAAGCCGGGTGCCGTACGGCGGACGGGTTTTCGATGAAAAGGAAATCTGCGCACTGGTCGATTCCTCGCTGGATTTCTGGCTGACCTATGGCCGCTATTCGCGGCAGTTCGAAAAGAAACTGGCGGATATTCTGAAGGTGAAATACGCCCTGCTGGTCAATTCCGGATCGTCCGCCAATCTGCTGGCGTTTTTCGCCCTGACTTCCCCGTTTTTGAAAGAACGCCGGATCGAACGCGGCGACGAGGTCATCACGGTCGCTGCGGGATTTCCGACTACGGTCGCGCCGATCCTTCAATACGGCGCGGTTCCCGTATTCGTCGATGTTGAACTCAAAACCGCCAATATCGACGTATTACAGCTGGAAGCGGCATATTCTCCGCGCACGAAAGCGGTGATGATCGCCCATAC
>JAZUCR010000876.1:0-3520 GCA_045639225.1 Victivallales bacterium | reverse complement strand
GGTCTGCAGAAAGCGATGATCGGCACGAAGAAAGGCGCGGAAGTCAAATTCAAAGCTGATTTCCCCGCCGACTGGCGCGAACCCGGTCTGGCCGGCAAGAGCGTCAACTACACCGTGAACGTGAAAGAGATCCAGCGCCGTGTGCCGGTGGAATCGGATGAAAAACTGGCGGAAAAACTCGGTATGGAAAACGTGGAAAAACTGCATGAATTCCTGAAGACGAAAGCCGAGAATGAACTGAAAGAAGCCAAGATGGCGCAGATTCGTGAAAAAGCGGCCGATATGGTCGTTTCCGCGGTCGCCGATTTCGAAATGCCCAAGGGTGTTCTGAGCATGGCTTCCCAGCGTGAATTTTCGCGCATCGCCGAACAGCACGTCAAGAAAGAAGAAGATGTGGAAAAATTCAAGGCGGAAAAGGATAAATATCTGGAAGAAGCCAAAAAAGCGGCCGAGGCCCAGATGAAGAGATTCTTCATCCTGCGGAAGATCGCGAATGTGGAAAACATCAAGGTCACCGAAGAAGAAGTCAATATGCAGATCCGTCAGATGAGCGCGTATCTCGGCTACAAGGAAAAAGATCTCCACAAAATGCTCGAGAGCAACGGCGGATATACGGAACTGCAGTCCGATATCCTGATGCGGAAAGTGACGAATTTCATTGCGGAACAGGCCAAAGCCTGAATTGTTTCTGCTGTAAAACGGGAGGACGGCAAGGATGAAAGCATTCAATAACTACACGATCCCGATGGTGGTGGAACAGACCGCGAACGGCGAGCGGGGCTACGATATCTTTTCCCGTCTGCTGAAGGACCGGATCGTTCTGCTGGGAACCGAAATCAATGATGCGGTTGCCAATCTGATCATTGCGGAACTGCTGTTCCTGCAGAGTGAAGATCCCAAGAAAGACATCGACATGTATATTTGCTCTCCGGGGGGGAGCGTGACTGCCGGACTGGCGATCTACGATGTGATGCAGATGCTTTCCTGCGATGTGAAGACCTACTGCGTGGGGCAGGCTGCCAGCATGGGCGCCGTGCTGCTCTGCGCCGGGGCCAAAGGCAAACGCTATTCGCTGCCGAATTCCCGGATCATGATCCATCAGCCCTGGGGCGGCGCGCAAGGCACCGCCGCGGATATCGACATCCAGGCGAAAGAGATCCTGAAACTCCGCCAGAAACTGAACGGGATCATTTCCTTCCATACCGGAGTTTCCCTCGCCAAAGTGTCCAAGGACACCGACCGGGATTTCTTCATGTCCGCTGAAGAAGCGGCCAAATACGGAATCATCGATCATGTTCTGCAGCACCGCGGCACGAAATAAAAAACAGGTATTTTATGGCGAATAATAAACAGGATTGCTGTTCGTTTTGCAAACGGCCGGGTTACACTCCTGAAACCGGGCCGCTGATCAAAGCCGACAACGGCGTCATGATCTGTCAGCGCTGTGTCGAAACCTGTCACCAGCTGTTTGCAAATCAGGAAGCGGAAAAGCAGAACGAGGATCGGAACAGTCTTGAAGGACTGATGAACCGTCCGCTCCCGAAACCGGCCGAGATCAAAGCCGAACTGGACAAATTCGTAGTGGGTCAGGAAGAGGCCAAGAAAATCATTTCCGTGGCGGTCCACAACCATTACAAACGTCTGTTCGGAAAAGGATCCGAGAACGCTCAGCAGGTCGAAAAAGCGTTCCCTGATGTGGAGATCGAAAAAAGCAATGTCCTCCTGATCGGTCCGACCGGTTCGGGCAAAACCCTGATTGCCAAAACGCTCGCCAGAATGCTGGATGTGCCGTTCTGCATCACCGATGCCACGACCCTCACGGAAGCCGGATATGTCGGCGAAGATGTGGAAAATATCATCCTCCGTCTGCTCCAGGCTGCCGATTTCAATGTGGAAAAGACCCAGGTCGGCATTATTTATGTGGATGAGATAGATAAGATCTCCAAGAAGAGCGAGAATGTTTCGATCACGCGCGACGTGTCCGGCGAAGGTGTGCAGCAGGCCCTGCTGAAGATCCTCGAAGGGACCATTGCCAACGTTCCCCCGAAGGGCGGACGCAAGCATCCCAACCAGCCGTTCATCCAGGTCGATACGACCAATATCCTGTTTATCTGCGGCGGTGCATTCGTCGGTCTGGACAAGATCGTGCAGCGCCGGATCGGGCATCATGTGCTCGGCTTCAATTCCGCCGAAGCGGCGGCTGCTCAGGAAGAACAGCTGGAGCCGGCGAAGATCCTGCATTCCGTGGAGCCGGAAGATCTGGTCCGCTACGGACTGATCCCCGAATTCATCGGCCGTCTGCCGGTAGTCACGGCGCTGGAACCGCTGACCAAACCGGACCTGATGAAGATTCTGACCGAACCGAAAAATTCGCTGACGAGACAGTATGAAAAACTGCTGGCTTACGAGAATGTAAAACTCTGTTTCGAGCCGGAAGCGCTGGATGCGCTGGCGGAAAAAGCGGTGGTCAAAGGCACCGGAGCGCGCGGTCTGCGGTCCATCATCGAAAGCATGATGACATCCATCATGTTCGAACTGCCCTCCCGCAATGATGTCAGTGAATGCATCATCACCAGGGACACGGTGGAAACCGGCAAGGCGGTTTTCAAAACCCGGAAAGCCCCTGTCCGCTGAATAGTTTCGGCAAATAATTGCTGAAACCGAACGGCAGGGGAAATAAAATGTTTAAATCTGCAAAGTGAAAATCATTTTCTGAAATACCGCTTTTTATTGCCATGTACGGTAATGGCAATAATGTCATGAATATCGACAAAAACCCAATTCTGATAACCTTTTTTATCATCCAGTTCAATACCGAAGTCATCGAATTCGATATCTTTAACAACACCTTCCAGAATATCTTTTTTGTATTTGAATCTCACCCGGTCATCAAATCCGATTTCTTTGATCTTCACCATACTGCCCTCCTTGTATCGGAATCTGAATCATTATAACATAAAACGTCATTTAATAAACATAAAAACCTAAAAATTTTTCAAAAAAATGCAATTTCCATAAAGAAAAAGCCGGGAACCGCTCCGAAGAACGGCTCCCGGCCGAGAGAAAAGGCTGATTGTGCAGTTACTGGACCTGGATCCGATGGACTTTGGCACGGTCGGATTTCGGCAGAGTGACTGTCAGGACGCCGTCCTGAGTCTTCGCGGAGATGTTTTCCACATCGATCGCATCGGAGAGCTGGAACGAGCGCTTGTAGAGCAGCGGCATGCCGTGATAGGTAAGCGAGCTGCGGGCTTCCATGCTCAGGATCTGGTCCTTGACTTCGACCGTTACGGTCTGGGCATTGGCGCCGGGCACTTCCAGCGAGATGACCGCATTCTTTTCATCATCGATGATATCTGCCGCGGGCAGGACTTCCATATACTGTTCATTCTTTTTCACTTCTTCACTCATGATCATTCTCCTATGATAAATTTCCACTCCGATTCGGAGTTTTTTTCGTTTTTTTAAGCTGTTTTCAACTTAAATTGGGTAAAATGCTCAAAAATCCATTTGTTTTTGA
>JAZUCR010000875.1:0-4601 GCA_045639225.1 Victivallales bacterium | reverse complement strand
CCCCGCCAATCCCGAAGGATCAGCAGGGCTTTTATGATCGCGAGCTTATCTCACGGAAGTAATATATAAGTCAAATTATTTGAACAGCAGGGATCGTCTGGAAAACCTGCCGGATGATTTGATGTCAAAAATGTTTAATGGAAAAGAGCGTTTCATAAAATGAATTCCGAAAAACGTTTTTATAGGGAAATGGTATATGTTTCCAGTCACCAGCAAAACACCTTCTGGCAGTTTCGATAAACTCGCGCAGCAAGGCAATCCTGCACGACGCTGAGAGAATCGCCATTCAGGAATCGAAAAGCCCTTGCTGCGCGAGTGGTTTACATGTGTTTCATGCCGTTAGTAATCAGAATGGTATCCCCTTGTTTTTTAACCGTTCTTTTAATTCCGGAATCCACTGCTGGCAATTTCCTGCGGTAATTTGATTTTCCGGAACATTCTTTTCCTGGCACCATGAGGCCAAATCCAATCCATTCTTCTGTAGCAGATCATTGACAAACTTTCTCTGTCCAGGAGTTGGTTGATCATTTGGCCGTTGCTTCCGCTTTGGGACAACAGAAGCGGTCTGCCATGTCGCCCGGTTTGCCGGAATGACATTGTCGTTTGACCCTGCGGGAGCCAATGCCGGTGGATTTATGGCCGGGGTTACGTTTTTTAAGGTGCTGCCGGACACGGCATTCGCGATACCGGATTGCAACCCTATCAGAAGTTCACTGGTCCGGGTTGAAACCACCTCGGGTGTAACCTGATTGTCCAGTTCCAATTCGGCGCTGACCTGACATGTTCTTGTCTGGTCACTTATCATTAATGTTGTAAGAAGTTTCATGTTTTCTTCTTTCTGTTAATTTTTTAATTTTGAAAACTTGATGGACTACCATCATATAATATCCATGATAAAATTCGTGACGGGGCATTTCAGCCTCGAAATTCAACAAGTGAAAGGAACGTATCATGAAAATTGATGAACGTATAAGCCGCATTGCGGCAATCACAGATTTCTATCTTTCCCGGTTTGGACGGACCCAGATTGGCATTTATCAACTTCCAACATCTGACCCGAACCCACCATGGTTCTATATTTTTACGAACACTCTGATGGTAACTATGCGCCGGAGAAATTTCATGCCGTATATCTTCTGGTTCCGCGATTTCCCGCGAAACCGATTCATTCTTCTGGTCTGGGTAAGCGGGTACTTCCGGAGTGACCTGCAGGACATCACGCCCGTGGTGGAACGTGCCTGGTCAGTTCATTCTCCCACGCCGCCGATTTCGATCCTCGGCAGTTTTCCCGTTGCGATGGAATCGACCGCCGCCGACAGGGTACGGTTTGATCAAGCTGTGGAAGATCTGGTCCAAATCCCGCTATTCCCAGGTGTCTACCTGCATCAGCATACCTTCGGCGGTTCTCGGCTCCGATAGTCCCCATGCCCCCATATCGGCAGCATGAATCCGGGCGAAACATATTTTATAAACAGACCTTGGATGCACAGCAAAAACGACATTTATTCATTTTCCTTTTTTGATATTTCCGTTTCCGTTTCAGCCTCGAAACGGAAACGGATCAAAGGAAAAAAGCATTTCTAAAACGGAATCTAACAAGTGAATCAAACTGAATTTTAAGCGTATTATCCGTATGGAACGGCAAGCAATTTTACGCATAATACGCATCTGTTAAAAATACTCCATATATTGGACAAATTTGACATGCCTTTCCGGGATATATATTTGTTAAACCGGCGACTCCACTTTTTTCCGTTTCAGGGCTTAAGTTCAACGCACATTAAACTTTATAACATATTGTAAATAAACATTTTACAGCTTGATATCCAAATTTTTTATGGTATAATTAAGGGAAAACAAGCAGGAATAACTTGATCATGAAACCAGATACCGTAAAACTTTCATTGAGGCCAGCTACAGCGAAACTGGTGACCAGGATCATTGCGCCCCTGATTGATACGGGAGTGGTTACTGTGACGGAGTACCAGACAATTTCTGCTTCTCTGAACCACATTGCAAAGCATGGATCTCCGATTCCAGCTGTTCCGCCGAAACTCATAACGCCCCAGGAGGCGGCAGAGATGCTTGGCTTGTCATACAGTGGTTTTCGCCTGATTGAATCCAAACTGCCGATCAAACGTCGGCATCTCGGAAATAAGACCGTCCGGTATTATCTGCCGGAAATCGTTGAAATCATCGAATCAGATGCTTTGACCGGGAAAGGAGGATTCACGGACGGCGAAGAGCATAATTGAGGATGCACTATCAACTCGCGAAAATAGCTGCATAAAGTAATACCGTAAAATTTGTAAAAAATTGAGTAATCAAAAGGAGTAAGAATGGCTACTCAAAATAAAAAACAATTAGTTCCAACCGGATCGGGACTGGTCCCGTTGGAAAAGAATTTAAAAATTGATCCAGAAAAGTATGAGGTAATGGAACGTGATGCTGAAGAAAAATACGGGCCTCTGCTGGTTGAGGAGGTTCACCCCAACCCAATGGCTCTTGCCTATTTCCTTTCCCGAGCATTAGGAACGCTGGTGTATATCGCGCCGGAAAACCGCCTTTATCGCCGTAATATGTCGAAGGGGCTCTTTGAAACCCTGCAAGACGATATTCTGGCGAGCGAAATTCTAGACTTCCTGATCAGATATTTTCTGGCCAAACAAACGCTCTCTGTTCCGCATAAGTTCGAAACGAATCTCGCAAAAAAAATCATAGCTTTGATCAAGCGTTTTTGCCGCAAAGATGATTTCTTTGTTCAATCCTCAGATCGCGTGATCCTCCATCTTCAAAACTGTTTTCTAGTTTGTGATGGAAAAAAACTTCAGGAACTGCCGCTGTCTACGGACTGGATTCACAGTCGTAATCAACTGGCAGTCAAGTATGACCCTAAAGCCAAAGCAGACCGTTTCCTCTCTGACTTGCTGGAGCCAGTCCTGGACAAGGATGAAATCGAAATCTTGTTGATGTACGCTGCTCAATGTATGATTGGCCGTAATGTTTCAGAAAAAATCCTCCTGATTATCGGGGCGGCAGGTGCCGGGAAATCCGTCGTTGTAAATATTATCGAGGGAATTCTCGGCAGAAGTAATGTCACTCAACTCAGAACCGAATGTCTGCATGGCTGGTATGAAACGAACAGATACATTGGAAGAAATCTCCTGGTCGGTAAAGATGTCGCTTCGGATTTTCTGCGGCGGCGAGGTGCCTACCTAATCAAGGCCCTCACAGGCAAAGATCTTATCAGCACGGAGGCAAAGCACTCAAATGTCGTGGGCGAAATCATCGGTGATTTCAATGTGATAATCACCTCTAACAGCAATCAGCCCATCCTGCTGCAGCAGGACCGCGATGCGTGGGAACGGAGGGTTCTGACCATCAAATTCAAAGGAAAAAAACCTCAAAAGGTGATCCCGGATTTCGACAAGTTGCTAATAAACACGGAAGGGGCGGGCATTTTTAACGAAATACTCAGCCGATTGATGACCCTACTTGCGAACGATGGCCAAATACAGCCAAGTGAAAGCCAAAAACAGGCCATTTCAAATCTGCTGGATGAATCGGAATCCGCAAAGGTTTTCCTTTCAAATTCGGTGGAACCTGTGGAACTACCAGAGAACAGTAGTCTGCGCCAATGCGATGTACATTTGACCTCAGAAGAATTATATCTGAAGTATCTCGAATACTGTCAAGCACGTGAATGGCTCCCCTTGCCTGCACGCAAGTTCAAGGAACAGCTCGTTGACCTAATGCCGAGTATGTACCAGCGTTTTCGCCGCAACGACATCGTCCGCGACGGAACCAGACACCGCGGTTATTACGCAGTGCAATTCAAGGGGGAAATTCAATGATGACTACCATGATAGATTTCAGCAGCGTGCCGGTCGGTCTTGTGCCGACCGGCACAGATAACGTGCCAACACTGAGCATATCGGAACGCATTCAGGAAGAGAAAATTTCACTGAAGCTTTGGGGGGAATACATCGCGAGCAATCTCGGACGATTTGCCGAATATTACGGAAGCTTTCCTTGCTCTTTTTATAGCAGTGATGGACGGCATTTTTGCCGGGGGACACTTGACGGGACCGCGTCAGCGGGACTGGTGCGTCTACACGAATCTCCAGCTCCATTTCCTGACTGGGGGATCGGTATAAATCATCTAGACGGGCTGGAGCACGTGTCACTTTGGCAACTGCTGGAGAAAACGCTTAAATATAAAAGTCTCACATCCCTGGCCAACCGCTTCCATGAAGAACCTTACGGTTACTCGCCATTCAAGTTGAGCGAATACCGTTTCAGTCCGGAAATATTCCCGGAATCAGTTCGCACGCAATGTTCATCGAACCATTCAGAGGAATCCGCCTTGCAAGAATTTGTCAATCATCGCTTTGACTCTTACTTCCCCAACGGGATTCTTGATCCGATTCCGGCGTTTCCGAGCAAAGTCGCGGATAACTGGATGGTTATGGCGTTTGACTTCACCAATGAGATCGGCGAGACCATGATGAAGGTTCTTAAAGCCTATCGGCTCACGAATGACCACCAGCTTGTCAAGTGTTATCTGCCGCAAACGCGGTGGTTCTGCAAACAAGAACAGG
>JAZUCR010000874.1:0-8301 GCA_045639225.1 Victivallales bacterium | reverse complement strand
ACAACGTTGAATCTTTCCCGAAACAATGGGAAATCCTCCTCAGAAAAGCCGCGGCTTAATTCCAAAATTCAATTTTCAAAGAGCATGAAAAAAACATTTTTTTTGTTTTTTTCAGGGCATCCTATGCCCTTCACATCAGGTCCCGAAGCTGTCAAGAGGAAAACGGAATAATAGGGAGCACAAAGTGCGACCGGTTATGCCGGATTTCTCTCTTGACTGCGCACGGGTTCTGATGTACTTACCCGCACGCAACTCTTTTCATCTTTTCATTTCTCCTTTGACACTACCGGATTTATCTGCTGATTCCCGACGGAGACCGGACTGTTTCCGGGCCGCAGGATAGATCACGATTTTCACTTTGCTCCGCACATGCACGAACTTGCGGTCCTGGTCGGCATCGAATCCGACACCGTCAACCGACATGACCGGGGAACGGTAATGGACCGGGGCATCGCCGCGCAGCATGCGCAGATTTTTATCATATTCCGCACTGTCGGAAAAGATCACCGCCTGGGAATGTTCCTTGCCCTTCCAGAAATCCGCCACCTGTCCCGCCGTCCAGTTCAGCGGATATGGCTGCAGAGAAGCAAATGAAACCACACTCTGGATATTGGTAATATCATTTTTCACGATATCGATCTTCGGATTCACCAGAAAAATCAGAGCGCCGAGATTCCGGGCGCTTTCTCCGTAAAGGATAAATTGCAGACGGCCGTTGTCCTTGCTGTATTCCGGCAGGGCAAAATTCTTCATCGACGCGGCCGAACCGGACATGTCGTCCTCCGCATAACTCATAGCCCCCAAACTCAGCAGGACAAGCCAAAATACCGTTCCAGCAATTTTGCCCATTTTCCCTGTTCCTTCAACAAAAGTTCCACTGCTTCGCGGACCGCGCCGCGGCCGCCGAATGCTTTCACCCGCAGATCCGCCACCTGGTCCAGTTCCGGCACGGCATCGCCGGTCGCCACCGCCAGGCCGCAGACCGCCATCGGCTGCGCATCCACCAGATCGTCCCCGATATACATGCATTCCTCCGGCTGCAAGCCTTCTTTTTTCAGCAGGTCCGCAAAACCTTCAGACTTGTTCAGACAGCCTTCATAGTAGAAATCCATCTTCAGTTCGGCCGCCCGCACCGCATTGGCTTTCGATTTCCGGCCCGAAAGAATACCGACTTTCAGACCCGCCCGTCGCGCCAGCACGATCCCGTGACCGTCCTTGACATCGAAGAACTTGATCTCATCGCCATTGTCCCGGTAGCCGATCCGGCCGTCCGTCAGGACCCCGTCCACATCCAGGACAATGGTCGTGATCTTACTGCATTTTTCCGACCAGCTCATGTATCGCCTTTATCTCGTCAAGCACTTTTTCCGCACCGGCAAAATCCAATGAATTGGGGCCGTCCGATAAAGCTTTGGACGGTTCCGGATGCACTTCCATGAAGATCGCATCGATCCCGGCGGCGGCCGCCGCCCGGCTCAGCACAGGAATGAATTCGCGCTGGCCGCCCGAAGCATTGCCCAGACCGCCCGGCAGCTGCACCGAATGCGTCGCATCATATACGACCGGATATCCGAACGAACGCATCGTCTGCAGTCCGCGCATATCCACGACCAGATTGTGATATCCGAACGAAGCGCCGCGTTCCGTCAGCATGATATTGCGGCATCCGGCATCCTCGAGCTTCCCGACTACGCCTTTCATGTCTTCCGGAGCCATGAACTGACCCTTCTTGACATTCACAGGCAGTCCGCTTTTCGCGGCGGCGACCAGCAGATCGGTCTGCCGGCTCAGAAACGCCGGGATCTGCAGCACGTCCACCGATTTCGCCACTTCCGGAACCTGATCGGATTCATGGATATCAGTCAGCACGGGCACCTTCATTGTCTCCCGCACGGTCCGCAGGATCTCCAGACCTTTCGCCATCCCGTTTCCACGGAACGAACGGCCGGACGAACGGTTCGCCTTGTCGAATGAGGCTTTGAAAACGTATTGGACCCCGCGTCTGGCGCAGGCCTCTTTCAGAAACGCCGCGATTTCCAGACAAATCGCTTCGCTTTCCGCCACGCAGGGACCGCCGATCAGCAGCAGCGGCTTGCCCGCTCCGATTTCATAATTTCCTATTTTGACGATATTCATTTTCAATTTCCTTTCTGAAGCGAGGCCAGAAATGCCTCTGCTTTCTCCAGTTCTTCCGGCGTGTCGATCCCGATGCTAGAATACGGAGTCACGATCACTTTGATCCGCATGCCGTTTTCCAGAGCCCGGAGCTGTTCGAGTTTTTCACACTGTTCCAGCTTGCCTTCCGGCAGGGAAACGAAGCGTTCCAGCGCACTGCGCCGATAAGCGTAAATTCCCCAGTGACGGTAAGTCTCCGTCTCCGTGCCGCCGACCCGCAGGAACGGGATCATCGACCGGCTGAAATACAGCGCATGGGAATCCGCGCTCAACACCACTTTCACGATGTTCGGATTGTTTTCGAATTCGGCCCGGGCACAGGGTACCACCACAGTCGCCATTTCCGGCGCATCGGGTGCGGTGATCGCATCGATCAGCGAGTCGATCACTTCCGGCTTCACAAAAGGCTCGTCTCCCTGAATATTGATGACGGCATCGGCATCGGATTTCGAAGCGACTTCCCAAATCCGGTCGGAGCCGGTGGGATGGTTTTTCGCGGTCATGACCGCTTTGCCGCCGAACGCACAGACCGCATCATAGACTTTCTGCTCATCCACGGCAACAAGGACCTCATCGGCCTTGGATTTGACCGCCCGTTCCCAGACGTGCTGGATAATCGGCTTGCCGCCGAGGTTTGCCAGCACTTTGCCGGGGAAACGCGTGCTGGCATAACGTGCCGGGATCACAGCCAGAGTTTTCGCCATTTTGATACCTCCGTCAGAAAGCGTGGGTCACCAGACCGTCGCGCAGTTTCGGTTCGAACCAGGTCGATTTCGGCGGCATGATCTGCCCCGCATCGGCAATGTCCATCAGCTGCGGCACCGTGGTCGGATACATCGAAAACGCCACCACGGCTTTGCCTTCCCTGACCAGCCGTTCGAGTTCCTTCGTGCCGCGGATCCCGCCGATGAAATCGATCCGTTTGCTGGTCCGCGGATCGTCGATCCCGAGCAGCGGACCCAGGACGTTATCCTGCAGGATGCTCACATCGAGACGCTCGATAACGCCGAGATTGGCAATATCGAATTTCGGGGTCAGCAGACTCCATTTCCCATCCAGATACATGCAGAACGTGCCGCCTTTCGCCGGTTCCGGAGAAGCGGCAGGTCCGATCGTGAATTTCTCATTCAGACGTTCGATGAACTGGGCGGAAGTCATGCCGTTGAGATCATGCACGGCACGGTTGTAAGCCAGGATCTTGAGTTCGTCGGCCGGAAAAGCCACAGCCAGGAAGTAATTGTAATCTTCCTTGCCTGTATGATTCGGATTGGCGGCGCGGCAGCGGGCAGCGGCACGCGAGGCCGAAGCCGCCCGGTGATGGCCGTCCGCGATATAGAAGAACGGAACTTTTTCCGCATACAGCGCGGCAAGTTTTTTGCTCCGTTCCGCTCCGGCTTTCCACAATTTATGTTCGATCCCGTCGGCGGCGACGAACGAAAAATACGGTTTTTCCTGTTTGATCTCACGGATGACCGCATCGATTTCCGGAACGGAACGGTAGGTCAGGAACACCGGACCGGTATGATTGCGCAGTTCCATCACATGACGCGCCCGGTCGTCTTCCTTGTCACGGCGGGTCTTTTCATGTTTCTTGATGATATCGGCATCATAATCGGCAGCGGAAGCGGCTCCGGCCACGCCGGTCTGCGTACGGCCGTCCATCTTGAGCGAATACACATACAGATTCGCCTCGGGATCGGACTCCAGCGGGGCGGCGGCGATCAGACGTTTGAAATTCTCGCGCGCCTTTGCATAAACTGCATCGGAATAAAGATCGGTGCCGACGGGCAATTCGATTTCCGGACGGGACACCCGGAGGAAACTCAGCGGATTGCCTTCGGCCAGCGCGGCGGCCTCTTCACTGTTCACCACATCATACGGAACTGCCGCCACCGCAGCCACTTGCTCCGGGCGCGGCATAAGGGCATGAAATGCATTGAAAACTGCCATTTTTATCTCCTGAAACTTCAAAACAATGTTTGATGGTGAAATTTACACTTTCAAATCCATTTGTGCAAGTTCATTTTCAGTATTTATCTGGTTTTTTTATGAATATTTGCAAAAAACTCTTGACAAAAACGGAAAATCGGCTATAATATATGCTAGAACGTTCCATCATTATTTATTTGGAGATCAGAGCAATGGCAGCAACAATTCGGGATGTTGCGGCAAAAGCGGGAGTTTCCTTCCAGCTGGCGTCCGCGGTTCTGGGCAACAAGAAATATGCCCGCGCCGCCGAAGCCACCCGAGGCAAGATTTTCGCCGCCGCCGAGGAACTCAGATATGTTCCGAATGTCAGTGCCCGGATCCTCCGCGGGGATCCCAGCCGCATCATCGGCGTCATGGTCGATTCCAAAGCTCCGGAATCCGTTTTTTCGCTGCTGGCGGAAATCGAACACGTCGCGGATCAGCGGGGCTACCGCATCCTTTCCGCACTGGCCCATGACAATCCGGAAAAGCTCCTGACCTCCTACCGTTCTCTGAAACAAAACGGGGTAGACGGGATCATTTCCCTCGCCCACGACTATTCCCAGCTCAACTGCCGTCTTGATGCCCAGCTGAAAGATGATCCGAAAATCATCTTTGTGCTCAATACGCTGGAAAATCAGAATTCTTCGATTTATGTCGACACCGCAGAGGGCATGGTCAAAGCCGTCGAACATCTCCGCAGCAAAGGGTATTCCAGACCGGCCCTGCTTCTGATCAAAGATGTCAATCAGAATCAGCTTTCGCAGAGCCGCCGGAAACGTATCGAAGGTTTTCTGCGGGCCTGTCCCGACGGAAAGATTTTTTATCTCGAGCACAGCGATCAGCTTTCCGATCTGGCAGAAAAATGCCGGCAGCTGGTCCGCGAAATGGAAATCCTGCAAAAGACCGACTCGGTGATCGCCGAGAATGACAATCTGGCGGCGATCCTGATGAAACAGTTGTTGTCTGCCGGTATCCGCATACCGGAAGATCTCGGTCTGATCGGCTGGGACAATCTGCTGATCGGTGAATGTCTCCCGGTCTCCCTGACCACGCTCTATTATGATCAGGCGGAGATCGCGCAAGCCGCGCTGCAGATGATCCTGAACCGGATCGAAGGCCGCGGGACGGATGACAAGATCCGGTTCGAATGCAAAATGATTATTCGTGAAAGTTCCAATAAAACAAAAAAATAAGAAAGAAGAGGTGCTGAATGATGCGGAGAGAAACAGAAAACAAATGGCTGGAGATGAGGTTTTTTACCTTGATAGAGCTCCTGGTGGTGATTGCGATCATTGCAATCCTGGCAGGAATGCTGCTGCCGGCACTGAACCAGGCAAGGGAAAAAGCACGGTCGTCCAGCTGTCTCGGAAACGTCAAGACGCTTTCTTTTATTTTGATCCAGTATCAGGACAATTACAACGGTTATTACCCGACCGTGGAATTTGGTGCCTCGATATCGCCGACCGGCAAAGGCGCGACCTGGCATGCTGTAATGATCCATCTGGGTCTGCTGAAGCAGAAGGCGGTGGACAGCTCTATGGACGGCGGCCGTCCGATCAAAGTGCTGCGCTGTCCGACCGAAAACCGGACCAGGATCGGCTCGAAAGACTGCATGACCGCCTGGCGCGGGACCCATTACGGCTTGAACAAGTATCTGAGCGATACCAATGCACAGACCAAGTATTGGCGCAGGAATTCCCAGGCGATCCAGCCTTCCCGCACGTACGGGATCGGCGATGTCTGGTATTACCCGGGTTATACCAACGAAGCAACCGATTACCTGCCTACGGGGCTGCTCCGGGCACTTTACCGCAAGCCCGGAGAACGGCATCAGAACCGCCGGAACGTCTGTTTTCTGGATGGTCATGCAGCACCGGAAAACGGTTATCCGCTGCGCGGAACCAGTCCGGACGGCAACAACATCGCCTGGAAAGTCGATTACAAATAACCTGTTGACATAAACGGTCCATCATGAAAAAAAAACTGACGATCCTCGTTCCGGCATTGGTTTGCTCCGCACTCCACGCCGGAATTTCCGGTTTGACTGCGAATTACCGCAACGGACAGGTCTTCCTCCAATGGCAGGAAACCGGTTTGAGTCCGGAAGCCCGTCTGACGGTTTGGGGCAGCTCCGAACCGATCACTGAACAGAACTTCACCCAGGCGGAAAAACTCGCCGACCGCCTCAATTCCAACAGCGCCGCAGACTGGTGGCGCGATGTATCCTCGTTCGTGGTGCAGCGGAGCCAGAAACAGAAAAGCGAAGAGATTTTCGCCGGACAGACAGCAGAACAGAAGACCAGGGCGCCCCGCCGGCAGGGATTCGTGATCGATGACTGCGGCAAACCGATCCCGGCATCCGGCGGACTCCATGTGCATACCCCGATGAACAGCAAAGAAACCGGGAAACGCTATTATGCAGTCAGCTGTCAGGATCAGGGGAAATCAGCCGGTTTCACCGCACTGGAAAAACCGATCGACGTGAGCATGGCGCCGATCCAGGCAATCCAGATCGCCGGCAGGAAAATCCCCCGCGGCAGCGGCAAAGGCCGTCCGCTGGTCGTCAATCTGCATGGACGCGGCGGCGGTGTCGGCGTGGATTCCAGAGGGCGTGCCGTCGGCACCCATCTCTTTTTCACCGACCGCACCCTCGGCTGGCGGGAAGGTCTGCCGGTCAAATTCACGGTCTTCATCCAGTCGCGTCCCGACCGGGTCTCGGTCATTTTTAATGACCGGGTCTGGATCGGAAGAAATCTGTCCCGGAAAGAATATTCGGACAGCCGGGATGCCGTGAAAGCGATTTCCACCTTCTGGATGGGATACAATCCGAAAATCGCCGAAAGCCTGCTCGGTCCGGAATTTTCCTGCGACAATTATACGGAACGTCTGGTGATGTATCTGATCCGGTGGGTCAGGGAATATTACCAGACCGATCCGGCGGCAGTCTACATTACCGGCGGTTCCATGGGCGGGACCGGCGCAGTCCAGCTGGCGACCCATTTCCCGAAAGAATTTGCCGCGGTCAACGCCATTGTGCCGATCTATTCCTATACCTGGAAACCGTCCCAGGTCGGCGGCTATACTTCCGCCTGGCGGATCCAGTGTTCCGTCGGCAAGTTCACGCGGAAAAATCCGGCCAGAATGCCGGACGGGACCGATCTGCTGGATTATCTGAACGGAGCGAAGAACATCGCGCATCCGGAAACGGACATGCCGGCAATTTTCGCCTGCAACGGCAGGAAGGATAAATCCATGCCGTGGGCGAACAATCCCCCGTTCTTCAAAGCTGCGGACCACGCGCGCCAATTTCTCTCGGTCTACTGGAACAACGGCGCCCACGGCATGGCCGGGGAAATGCCCGCCGACCGGAAGAAGGAACACGAGCTGGCCTCGCTTTTCAGGTTCCGTCTGGATGCTTCGTATCCGGTGTTCAGCAATTGTTCCGACAATCGGAATTACGGTTCCGGCGATATCGCGGACGGTGACCTCACCGGCTGGATCAACCGCGGGATCAAGTGGAAAACACTCCAAGATGAACCCGGATGTTACCGGATCGCGCTTCAGATCTCTCATCCCGAAATCAAATATCCGGTAACGGCTGACGTGACGATCCGCCGCCGGCAGAAATTCCTGCCGAAACCGGGTGAAACCGTTCTGGTGAAAATCAATGGAAAAGTCTCCAAAGTCAAAATCGACAACAATGGACTGCTGACCATTCCGAAAGTTCAGTTTGCCAGCGCGGATAATGTCGAAATCGAAATCACTGCCGGTGAGACCCGATAACCGGTCACGGCGTATATGAATTTAAGGAACCACCAACATGCACCTTCCTGAATTGAAACTTGATGCCTCGAAAAGGATCGGAACCATCCGTGCAATCAACGGAGTCAACCTTGCCCCCGCTCTCGGAGATTCCTTTCTCCCCGCTTACAACGAACTGCACGCGGCCTGTGCCCGCATGCATGATGCACCTTACAACAGCAACGCAAGAGATCTGGTCGACATCAGCCGCATTTTCCCGCTGTTCCACCTCGATCATAACGATCCCCGGAATTACCGTTTCAAGGAAACCGACGATTATCTGAAACAGTGCATCGACGGCGGCACGCCGGTTTATTACCGGCTCGGCGAAAGCATCGGACACCAGCCGGTCAA
>JAZUCR010000873.1:0-7302 GCA_045639225.1 Victivallales bacterium | reverse complement strand
GACATCAGCTGAAGACCTTCGGTCCAGCCGGGGATGACCTGATTCAGCCCGAATTCCGCCGGTTCGCCGCGCTGCACGGAACTGTCGAACACCTGTCCGTTGAGCAGGGTGCCGGTATAATGGACACGGACTTTGGAAGTCCGGCCGGGCTTGGGGCCGTCGGCGTTCTGAATGACTTCATACTGCAGACCGGTGGCGGTTTCACTCACGCCGGGTTTCTGTTTGTTGGCGGCAAGGAAATCCTGTTCTTCACGGATGTTCTTTTCCGCCTGTTTTTTGGCCTGGTCGCGGGAAGCTTCCTGGATCCGGGTGTGGAGCATGCGCATGGCGGATGCATATTCTTCGGACGGGATGGCGGGAGTGCCGGCGAGGGCATCGCGCAAGCCTTCCAATACGAGCTGGGGGTCCAGTTCCACAGGCGTGTGGGCAACATATTCCGCCACGTTCAGCCCCATGGCGTAACTCATCTTTTCGGTGTCGTTCTTAAAATTTCTTGACATGATTCTGTTCCTGTATTAAAAATGAAATGCAGACCGGATCCGGGTGACCCGGCTGGCTTTTGGCTCAGGACAGCGTCTCGCGGCAGACTCTCAGCACATTGCCGCCGATGATCTTGCGGATCTCGTCGTCGGAAAAACCGCGCTGCACCAGTCCGACCGTGAACAGCGGCCAGTTGGTCCAGGCAACGGAATTATACTGATCCATGGTCATGGTGCCGTCGACATCACCGGGGCGGGTCCAGTATTGTTCCCAGATCGGGCGGGATCCCGGCATCGTTTCGGCGGTTTCGACCGGAGCCAGCGAGGTCCCGTGATCGGTGCCGATCGCGACATGATCGATACCGAACGTGCGGGCGACGTATTCGATGTGATCCAGAAACGCCTTGATGTTCATATCGCCCTGCAGGAACCAAGGGTGCGCACAGATCCCGACATAGCCGTTGGTCTTTTTGATCGCCCGGATCACTTCATCGCTCTTGGCCCGGTAATGGGTGGAAAGTCCGCCTGCCACGGCATGACTGGCCACCACCGGTTTTTCGGAACAGAGCGCGGCGTCCAGACTGGTGCGCTGTCCGCTGTGGGCCACATCGGGGATGACGCCGACCCGGTTCATTTCCTTAATGACCTGACGTCCGAAATCGCTCAGTCCGCCGTTGGCGGTTTCCGCGCAGCCGTCGCCGATCAGATTCCGCCGGTTGTAGGTCAGGTGCATCATCCGCACGCCGAGGTTGAAAAAGACGCTGATATGCAGCAGGGATTCGGCTGTGGACATTCCTTTGGAGGAGACCGGCACTCCGTTGGTGGTCATATAAAGCGCCTTGTGTCCGCGTTCCCGGATCCCCGCCAGCTGATCGGGAAAGACTGCGCGTTCATAAAAGTTGTTCAGCCGGTCGGTCACCGCGGTGAAGGCGCCCAGCCGTTTGAGCAGATTTTCGATATCGTTTCCTTCCACTCCGGAATTCTGGAAGACACAGTCGACTCCGGCGGTTTCCCAGGCGGCGGCCAGCAGTTTGCACATTTCCGGGTCTTTGAACGAGTGGTTCATCCGGAATTCCTCGGCGGCATAGAGCAGTTCGTCGCGGGAGGCGTGCTGGCGGATCAGTTCATCCAGACGGGTGTTTTTACCGCCGCCGGACGGCGTGAATCCGTAAGCATCGAATACGTAGGAGTTCCGATGGAGTTCCAGCCCGTGTTCCAGATCTTTCTTAGACGGCTGGAGAATGTCCATCGCCAGTTTCCAGTTTTCCTGAATGGTTCCCATAAAAAAAGCCTTTCTGTTTGTTGACAGAAAGGCAATATAATCCGGAACGGGAAAAAATCAAGATTCAGGGGCGGTTTTCATTTCAAAATCCTGCCGCGACCGGTCGAGTGCACGGCAAATCGTGCGGCTGGCATCCTCGATCTCCTGAAGTTCCTTTTCCTGACAGTTGTCGAAATAACTGAAGATGTATCGGTTGAGCAGGTCTTCGACCGCACTGCACATTTCCGCACCTTCCGGCGTGAAATTGATGATCACATTGCGGCGGTCGCTGGGATCATCGTGCCGTTTCAGGTATCCGAGTTTTACCAGTTTGTTCACCAGGATCGAGGCGCCGGCCGAAGACAGGCCGGTGACTTCCATGATCCTGGCCAGATTGCACGGGAGCGAGAACCGCAGCATCATCAGGTGGATGAACTGCTGCTGCGGAAGCTCGTCCGCGTAGTATTCCCGCCAGGCGGCGTCGAGCACGACCCGGCGCCGCACTTCCAGCATCCGGCACATCTTCTTGAAGACATCGATCCGGCTGAGCTGGTCTTCGGTTTTCCCGCTCAGCGGAACGGCCGAATTTTCTTTTTTATGGTGGCGGCGGGCTGTCATCATTTCACCGTTTCGAAATTGTCGTCGATGGTGTCGCCCAGTTTATCCAGGCGCTTATGCCAGTCGGAGCGGTCGTCGTCCAGGAAATACTGCTGGAAGAACATGTTGCCGACACGGCTGTTCAAGCCTTTGTTGACATCCTTGATGACTTTGCCGAGGTTTTCGCGGACCTGAGTGCCCATGACCGCATCCGGATTGGAATACTGGACGTGCGCGATCACGACCAGCTGGGACTGCTTGAGCGATTCGGTTTCGGTGGAGAGGGCGCGTCCGATCACCGGGAGATCCTTGAAAAAGGGAAGACCGGTGGTGCCGCGCACGGATTCGGATTTGCGGAGACCGCCGATGATGAATTCCTGCGCCTCGCGGCCGATCTGGACCGTGGTCGCCGTATTGGAGTAGCTCCGGCGTGCGGAACCGTCCGCATTCCAGCCGAGCAGGGAAATGCTGGCCAGGTCGAATTTGATCTGCGCGGCGTTTCCGGTCACGACCGGGGTGACTTTCAGATCGAACTGGAAACCTTCCGTGACCATCGGATACTGGAGCCAGCCATGGATGATGCCCGGGGCAGCATCCTTGTTCGCCCACATCGCCGTCCGGGTGGTCCAGTCGATGTTGTAATAGGCTGCCGGAGTCACGACTCCATTCTCATCGACATACCCGGTCAGGTATTTGGAGATCGGACTGGTCTTCGAATCATCGCCGAGGACTTTGGCCGCAGCTTCCGCATAGGTGTTGGTGGTGGTCTGGGTGCCCATCATGCGCAGCGTGTAGCCGGCAGGGACGATAAAGTTGGACAGCGGAACGTTCATCCCGCCGACCGGGACGGTCAGCCCCATGTAGTTATAAAGGTCTTTGATCGTGCCGACCGGCATGATCTTGGACGTGGATTCGCGCAGGATCGTGTCCGGATTGATGTCGGCATAAACAAATTCCTTGGTGCCTTCGGCGATCGAAGTGGCGCCGGCTTTATAATAGGTGCGGTCGTAGAAGAACCCGGAGCAGACCTGCAGCAGGGAGGTCTTGCGGTTCTGCGCCACGATCTCGCCCTGGGCCAGACATTTGGCTTTGCCGATGGAGGTCATCAGGTCGAGGTAACGGGAGTTCCACTTCGGGTTGAAATTCCAGTAGGAGGTTTTGTTGTTGCCGGTATCCTGAACACCGCTGGTGAAGAAGGTCCCCCAGTTGCGGCGGACGACCATGCCGGTGGAGAAAAGATCCACGCCGTCGTTATTTTTCCAACTTTGGAAGTCCACGCCGATGCGGTCATCGTTTTCCGCGTAGATTTCCAGAATGCGGTAACTGATTCTGATTTCCGGGATGGGCCGGTCATAGAGCTTGAGCATTTCGCGCATTTCAGCCCATTTCCAGGCGGGCGCTTTGACCAGCAGCGCGTTGAGTTCGGCGTCCACCAGCATGGTGCCGGGAGCCGCCGCGAACTGCGGATCGAGTTCGGAGGAGCCGACTTTCTGGAGCATGTCGCGCAGATTCGACGCCCGGCTGATCCGGGGGAAGTAGATATGAGTATCGGCTTCCGGCAGATAGGTCAGACCTTTGCGGTCCAGCGAGGCTACGATCTGGTCGATGCCGCGTCCTTCTTTCGAATCCTGGAACCGGTATTCTTCGGCGGAGACCAGGACGACGCCCGTGCCGTCCTGGTATTTGACCGCCATGACCTGGGCCGGGCTGTCATTGACGCTCTTGGCGCCGACGGCGGCTTCCAGATAGCTGCGGACCGCATAAGGGTCGGCATTCTTGAGCGTGTAAGGCTTGGTGATCACATACGGATCGTTGTTGTCCCGGATCACGTTCACCTGCTTGGTACCGTCTTTGACATCGATCTTCAGCTGCGCCTGGACATTGGAAGGCGCATAGCCGCCGGTCGGGTTGTTGTTGCGGTCGCGCGGGGTGCCGGGAATCGAATTCGGGGTGATCGTGACCTCACGAGGACGGTCGGTGCCGAGCGCTTTGCGCACATCGGTGATCGGAGCCTGATTATTGTTCGGGAGGTTGCAGCCGGCGAGCAGGAACGCGGCCAGGAATCCCGCCGTTAGAGTCTTGATATTCATAGATGGGATCTCCTTCTCTTATCGTTTAGTCTGTTCTTTGTTGTTCTGCACGTTCTGTTTCTTTTGCACGTCCCGCTTCTTCTTTTCATCTTCTTTCATCTGTCTGTTCTGCCGATGCTTCTTGGCGGCATCTTTGACAGCCTTTTCGGTGCGGAGTACCGATTCCGGACGGCGGATGATCTGACGGTTTTCGCTGACGGTCGGCGCGTCGTTGTCGTCCGGGTGGACCATTTCCGCTTCCGCACTGACTACCAGATAGGTGCGTTCCTTGATGGTCGTGACCGTGCTGAACAGATATTTGATAAGGGGAAGACGGCTGAGGATCGGCAGACCGATGGTCTGTTCGACATCGTTTTCCTTTTCGTAAACGGCCAGAACTTTTTCCCGTCCGAATCCGAGGGTGGCTGCGCCGGAGATCAGGGCGGTGTTGCTCAGTTCCGCACCGGTGTTGCCGCGTTCGACCACGCTCTTGAAATACAGCGCATAATCGAAGATCACGCCGCCGTTGTCTTTCAATTCGTTTTTGGCATGATAGAATTTCTTCGAGGAAGGAATGAATCCCTGCGCATTGGCGTCTTTGTCCGTGGACTGGAAGCAGATGAACGGATTGACGATCTTCGCTTCGAGATTCGGCGGATCGCCGTGCAGATTGCCGTCTTCGTCTTCATAGTAGCTTTTGCCGACCAGGGTCCGCCCGAGCGTGTTCTTGGCGATGTTCTGGTATTCCGGCTTCATCGAGATCCGGTGGATGAACGGCGCGGTGTTCGGATGCTTGTCCTGTACTTCCTGCAGCAGCGCGTATTCCTCTTCATTGGCGACCGGCGTGCTGATCATGGTCAGCGAGGCACTGGCGGTCGCATTCGCATTGCCGGATTGCTGCAGACAGCGGATGAAGCTCATATCGAACTGCGGCGCGGTGAAGAATCCGCCGAGACCCCACGTTGCCGAGGAAACGAACAACGCATCCTGAAGCAGTTCGTCCACTGCGATGCGGCCGGCATTGTAACCCAGGTTCAGCAGGTTCACGCCGGGACCGTTCTTCCAGGCCAGATAATCCATGCCCCAGTCTTTCAGATCGCTGTCCCGCAGTTCATAGTAGTTCAGACGGATCCGAACCTGCGGGAGGGGATGGTCCAGCTGTCTGACCCACGCGAGGGTGCGCTTGGCTGCGGCGGTCTGGTCGCGCCAGAAGATCGTGTTCGTTTCCAAATTCACATACGCGGCGCCCGTGCTCGAACCGATGGTCGCGTTAACGAGATTCGAGAAATCCGCCGCCGCCCGGTAACGAGGGGAATACGCCACGCGGGCCAGTCCGGTCCCGGCGATCGCGGAATCATTTTCGTCCAGCTTGCCGGGACGGTCCAGCGCCGCCACGATGGCATCCACATGCGGCAGAAAATCCCGTCCGGTGGAAACCAGAATCGCTCCCGTTTTCGAGTCCGAGGTGACCCTCCGGATGGTCGAATTCCGGTTGTAGCGCAGGATCGCCGAATTCACGAACGGCAGAATTTCTTCCGCCTGGATGTGTTTGAGTTCATACAGCTTGCTTTCGAAACGGACTTGGGCATCGTCCTGACGCAGGTGAATGGTCCGGACCTCTCCGGGTTCCGCCGCGGACAAAATTGTGCCGCCGCTCAATACGGCTGCCAGATATGCGGCAGTCCGGAGTCTCGATAATGATTTCATTTCTGGGGGCTTTCTTATGGGGTTGTTTTTCAATTATATGAACTGGAAACCGATCAGGACCGGTTTGCCATCGATAGTTCCGGTGATGACGCGGAACAGCGCTTCGCTGGTGAATTTTTTGCCGTTGCGGGGATCGGTGCGTTCGAAACGGATCTTCCAGACATGCGGCGTGAAAGCTGTCATTTCCAGCGAGGTCACGTAACTGAACGAGATCGGTTTGCCCAGCGATTCCAGGATCGATTTCCGGGAAGCGGCAAATTGTTTTTCGTTGAATTTCTTCCGGGCCTCCTCGGGCATAGCGGCAAGAAAGGTTTTGGCATCGTTTTTCATGAAAGCGATGACGAGTTGGCGGCTGAACTGATAATCAGCTCCCTGGGGTTCGGTTTTTCTGACCTCGGCCGGCAGTTCCCGGACTCCGGTCGCGCAGCCGCTTGCCGCAGCCGCCCCGGCGATCAGTCCTGCCAGCGCCAATGCTTTTCTCATAAATAATACCCTTCCTATTATCTTTGAGTGCAAAAATCTTTAAGATATAAAATCTTTGTTTGCAAAAATCTTTCAGATAAAATATCTTTATGTGAAAGATAATATAATGCGGTTTTCCGGTTTGTCAACCCGAATCGTGAAAAAAAACAAAAAAAGACTGACGGGACAGGCGGAAGCTGTCAGCATCCGCACCGGCTGCTCAGCTGTCGATGTCGGCCTGGCGGATGCTGTGTTTTCCCGGTTCCAGCTTCCGTCCGTCCGGCAGAATACCGGTACAGCCTTGCGGGACCGTGATTTCCGCCGTTTCTTTGTTTACTTCGACTTTGATGTTTCCGGATGGCGCGGGGATCCGGCCGGACACGAATTTCAAGTCGAATAAGTGCGGATCGAAGCGGAACAGCCGGAATCCGGGCTCGAGCGGTTCCACGCCCAGGATCATGGACTGCATCACGTTGACCGGGATGGTGCCGAAGGCGTGGCAGAGACTGCCGATGCCGTGCATGGCGTCCTTCCCGAATTTGTGGATCCCCGCCTCATACAGGGTCGGCGATCCCGCCGCCATGCAGCGGCCCCAGTAATGCCGGATCCGGCGGAGCGATTCCTCTTCAAGTCCGGCGATGCGGGCCGCTTTGAACCAGAAATAATGCAGATAATATTCCGGTATCAGACAATTCGGATCGGTAAGCGCCGCAATGACCGCATCCCG
>JAZUCR010000872.1:0-2546 GCA_045639225.1 Victivallales bacterium | reverse complement strand
GTTGGGGCGCGCCTCGTAGATCATCGCGATCACGCCGATGGGAACGGCGACCCGTTTCACGTGCAGACCGCTCGGCATGGTGCGTTCTTCGAGGATGCGGCCCACCGGATCGGGCAGCGCGGCGGCCTCTTTCAGACGCTTGCTCATGTATTGGAAAACTTTGTCATCCACGCAGAGACGTTTCCGGAACGCGGCGGAGAGGTGTGAAGCTTCCCGCATGTCTTCCGCATTGGCGGCGAGCACTGCTTCGCGTACTTCGGCCAGCTTGCCGGCCATCCGGTTCAGGGCGTCCGCCCGTTTTTCCTGCGGGATTGACCTCAGCGCCGCGGCGGCCGCCTTCGCCTTCAGGGCGGTTTCTTTTATCGATGTCATTTCCGGATCTCCTTTCCGCGGTTATTTGAGCAGGTTCACCAGGTCGGGGATGATTTTTTCGAAGCAGACTCCATACCAGTGCTCGTCGGGCGTGGCCTGAATGGCGAGGCACACCGCATCGGCGGCGATCGCCGCGGCCTGGAGCGCCGTTTTGCCGTGCAGCAGCGCACCCGCAAATACGCTCGCGAAAAGATCGCCGGTGCCGTGGGAACTGCGGTGCTGCCGCGGATTGAAATCGTATTCGATCTTATGTCCGCCGCTGACCGCGCAGCCGAGCTGTTCCGGATCGAAGGACACCCCGGTGAGGATCACGTTTTTCGCGCCCGTAGTATGGAGTTTTTCGACCAGATTTTCGATGTAAGCACGGTCGTAATTTTCCAGCTTGCATTCCTCGCCGAGCAGGAACGCCGCCTCAGTCAGATTCGGCAGAATGTAATCGGCACCTTCGCAGAGCCGCCGCATCTGCTGCGGAAAATCCGCTCCGAAGCCCGGATACAATTTGCCGTTGTCGGCCATCACCGGATCGACGATCCGCAAAGCGCCCGGCGCCGCGCAGCTCTGCATCAGGTTCAGGATAAACTGGATCTGGTTTTCGCAGACATAACCCGTATAGAACGCATCGAATTTCAGGCCGTTTTCTATCCAGCTTTTTTCAATGCCGGGGATATCGTCGGTCAGATCGCGGAACGTGTAGTTTTTGAATCCCGCGGTATGGGTGGAAAGCACGGCCGACGGCAGGATCACGGTTTCGATCCCGCAGGCGGAAACGACCGGCAGTGCCACAGTGAGCGAACATTGTCCGAAACAGGAAATATCCTGAATAGTGAGCAGTTTTTTGTCCATGATCAGATCCTTCTGTGATTTTTTGTTTCATTTAATATAGTTACGGAACTGGAAAAATCAAGCGGGAGGCAAGCGTTTTTTTACTGAAGAAACCTCGGCATGGAAGTTGATTTCTTTTCTCCCCGGCTGTATATTGGCTCAGGTTCACAAGGAAAAGTCTGAGGGACACTATGGCGAAAATGCTTTTTTCATGCGGGGTCGCTCTTAATGAGCTTCCGGTCGATCCGTTTCCCACGCCGGAAAAACAGCCCGACTCCGGCTGCTGGATCTACGGCCGGGCTGAGCGCGAAATATTTCTGCACCGACGGATGATCCGTGAGAAGAACGAGGCGCACCTCAAGGTTGGTTATCCGGGCGAGTTCATGCCGCTGCATGGAACGATGCATTTCCGGGCCATGCTCCCTGCGGGTACTTTTCCCGTGGTCTGCATCGGCACGCCGGCATTGCCGGAGATCCGGATGGCTTCGCCGGGCAGATTCGAATTCACGCTTTCCGTGCCCGATACCGAACGCGATATCCCTTGTTTCCGCTGTGATGCCGAGGTCGAGTGGGAAGCCTCGCCGGACGGGATCGACTGGCATTATGCGTCCCGCGCCCGGGGCGGGGAGGTGCCGCCGCATCGTGCGGAACTTGCCTCCTGCCGGATTATCCCGGCGCGATTGCCCGACGGCCTGTATGATCTCGGACGAGAAATCTTCGGCCGGGTATGGATCCGGCATGCTCCCGAGGCGAAACTTTTTGTCGGTGAATCCATTCCGGAGGCCGAGAACCGGAATCCGGAAGATTTCGAACAGCGTCCGGACCTGATCCGCAAAGATGCGGAAACCCTCTGCAGTGCGGTTCCGCTGGCCTTCCGTTACCTTTCCCTGGAACATGCGGAACACGCCGAAGTCGAGGTGGAGGCTTTGTATACTCCGCTGACGATGCGAAAACGATTTTCCTGTGGCGACGAGGAACTGGATGCCATCTGGGAACGGAGCGCCTACACTTTGCGTCTCTGCACCCAGCACTTTCTGATCGACGGCGTGAAACGCGACCGGCTGCCGTGGGCGGGCGATCTGGCAGTGAGTCTGATGAGCATGGCCGAGTCATTCTGCGAGCCCGGACCGATCCGCGACACCCTCGCGGTGCTGGGCTCGGCGGGCATCCGGAATACCCCCGTCAACGGCATCACCGATTATACGCTCTGGTATCTGATCAACTTCGATCTGTATGAACGCTTTTTCGACGATCCCGAGTTCCTGCGTCAGGAATATTTCCGGATCGTCGAAACGGCGGAACTGCTGCTGGCGCAGCGGCTGGAAAACGGTCTCCTTCCCGTCCGCGGCTGG
>JAZUCR010000871.1:0-3342 GCA_045639225.1 Victivallales bacterium | reverse complement strand
CCGCTTGGCCTCCGACTTCTTCTTCGTCACGGTGCCGATGACCGCCATGGCGCCGAACGTGCCGGCAGTGACGGCGAAAGTCACTGCGATCGAACCCAGCGTGTAGGCCAGGAAAATCACGGAAAGGGTCAGCCCGTTGATCGCCGCATACAGAATGAACAAAGCGGTCGCCGTCGCGGCGCTGAGTTTATTGATCCCGGCCGTAATGCCGATCACCATGACGATCTCCACGATCGCCAGAACCAGGAAAACCCCGGGATTCTTGACAAAGATCTTCGCCAGTTCCTCCGAAGTCCCCACCATGTAGGCGGTCAATCCGCTCACGACCAGAGCGAAAGTCATCCACCAGTAAACCCCGGTCAGGCAGGCAGCCAGCGAAGTGGTCTGGTTTCCGATCCGGACATCATTACGAGATTCATCATACATAATACATCCCTCCTTTTTGGATTTATGTTTTACATAAGGAAATATACTTCTTCACGGCTGGAATTCAACCTTGGAAAGAAAAAAAATAACCGGAAATGAAGCTGATCCGTCCGGCTGCGGAGAAAACAAGAACCGCGAAAAACCGCTGAAGCGGACCATGAGCCGGTGTGCGTCCGGCTTTAATCCTGACGGTTTTCGGAGGAATAATTCCGGCGGTACTGCGCCGGCGGCACCCCGTAAATCTTCTTGAAGGTGCGTGAAAAATGAAAACGGTCCTTCACTCCGACCAGCTCACAGATTTCGTCGATCGAATACTGATTGGAATGCAGGAGCTTGGACGCCTGATTGTAACGCAGCTGAAGCAGATACTGATACGGCGTCACGCCGGTGTTTTCCCGAAACAGCCGGGAAAACGCATTGGGCGTCATGCGCACGCGGGCAGCCAGCATTTCCAGATCGACTTCGTGATCGAGATTCGCCCGGAGATAATCGCAGGTCATCTCCATGCGGCGGTCTTTTTCGGATTCCAGCAGGGCTTCGGGAGGAAGCATGGTCAGTGCCCGCGAACACAGCGAGATCGCCAGCAGCGAATTGCGCAGACAGTCCGGCTGTCCGCGTTTGAGCGACTCGCGCAGTTCATCCAGGATCCCCTGCAGATCGTCCGTGACCGGAATGATATGAAGAGGAAAACGTGGATTGCCTTTGCTCAGGGACAGTTCGAAATGGATATAAAGCTGATATGGGGTCCCGGAGCACCAGGTCAGACGGCTGCAGTGCGGCGGCAGGATATAGAACTTGCCGGGCTGGATCTCGATCCGCTTGCCGTCGGCAACCAACCCCGCGCCGGGTCCGTCATGATGATACAGTCGCCAGAATGGTCCGGTCAGGTGCAGCCGGTGCCAGAATTCACCGAGCTTGACATAGCCCGCATAGTCCATCGAAAATTGCGGCGGATCGGGAAGTTTCTGGATCGTTTTATTCATATCGTTTTATGTTCTTTCCACAGATTATCGGTTGAAAACATTCATAAAATAACCGGTCTTTTCCAAAATGCAAGCGGTAAACACCATATCCGGCGAAAAAATGACCGATTTGCCGTCGGGGTCTCAGACTGGTAAAAAATCCGGTGAAGAATCTTGTCAAAAGCAGGCGGTTTTCTCTTGAATTTATTATTTTATCATGTATATTATCCTTTTAAAGAAATTGCAACCCCAACTTACAGGAAAGATAAAATGGCGGAAACGATCAAAAAGAAATTTCGTGCGGCACCCGCGCCCGATGAATGCAAGGGCTGCGGCAGATGTGTCAGCGCCTGTCCCAAAAAACTGCTGAAACTGGGAACCAAACTGAATTTCATGGGCGTCCCTTATGCAGAATATGCCGGTGAAGGCTGTATCGGCTGCGGAGCGTGTTATTACACCTGTCCCGAGCCCGGCGCCATCACGATTTACGAGATCACGGAAGACTGAAACGGAAGAATTTGCAGAATATGGAATACAGCAACAAACTGCTTTTGAAAGGCAATGAAGCAGTGGTATTCGGCTCTCTGCTCGCCGGATGCGACTGTTTCTTCGGTTACCCGATCACCCCGGCCAGCGAAATCGCGCAGACGGCCGCGGAATATTTTCCCAAACTCGGACGGACTTTCCTGCAGGCGGAATGTGAAACGGCCTCGATCAATATGGTCCTGGGCGCCTCCGCGGCGGGACGCCGGGCAATGACCGCCTCCTCGGGACTGGGCATCAGTCTGAAACAGGAAGGTGTCTCCTACATTGCCACGATGGAACTGCCCTGCGTGATCGTCGACGTCATGCGCGGCGGTCCCGGCCTCGGCAACATTGCCCCGGAACAGTCCGACTACAACCAGATCGTCAAAGGCGGCGGACACGGCGGCTACAAAGTCATGGTCCTCGCTCCCTCTTCCGCGCAGGAAATGTGCGATTTCGCCCGTCTCGCTTTCGAGCTGGCGGACAAATACCGCACCCCGGTCTACATTCTGACCGACGGTGTGACCGGGCAGATGCTGGAATCGGTGACGCTGCCGGAACCCCTGCCCCGCCGGCAATCCCCCGCCTGGGCTTTGGATTTCAAGGTCAATCCGCGCACCAATTACCTGACCTCCATCTATATGGAAGCCAACGACCTGGAAAATCTGAACAAAAAGCTCAACGCCAAATACGCCGAAATGGAAGAAAAGGAATCCCGCTGCGAGGAATATATGACCGATGATGCGGAAATCATCGTTTCCGGTTTCGGCATCTGCGGACGCGTGATCCGCACCGCGATCGACCATCTCCGCGCCGAAGGGATCAAGGCCGGCATGCTCCGCCCGATCACCCTCTTCCCGTTCCCGAAAAAACAGCTGAAGACGCATGTGGCCAAGGCCAAACATTTCGTGTCCGTGGAAATGAACAACGGACAGATGATCGACGATATCCGGCTGGCGATCGAATGCGCCCGCCCGGTTTCCCTGGTCAACCGCATGGGCGGCAATCTGCCGACCGTTGACCTGGTGGTTTCGCATTGCCGCAAGCTGGCAGAAGGAGGTAAATGATCATGAGCGAAAAAATCAAACTGGGCCGTCCCGGCGGATTCTTCGAAACTTTCGAACGCCGTCCCGGCAGCATCAAGAAAAATATGTCCTACTGCCCCGGCTGCGGCCACGGCATTCTCCATAAACTGATCGCCGAAGCCATTGCCGATTTCGGGATCAAGGACAAGACCACGTTCATCTCGCCGGTCGGCTGCGCGGTGTTCGCGTATTACTATTTCGACTGCTTCGGGCTGCAGGTGCCGCACGGACGTTCCGCCGCGGCCGCCACCGGTCTGACCCGCGCCAATCCGGAAAGCATCATCATCGGCTATCAGGGCGACGGCGGCCTGGCGGCGGTCGGCTTAAGTCGGATCGGAGCCATG
>JAZUCR010000870.1:0-8414 GCA_045639225.1 Victivallales bacterium | reverse complement strand
TTCCGCTTGATGTTTCCGGATAATGTGCTATTGTAAAGCATACCGGGAAATCCCCTCGAGAGGAAAACAGTCACAGGAGAAAGACAAGATGAAAATTCTCTACATCGGAGATCTGCATATCGGATCCATGCTGCCGGAAAGTGAACGGAAAATCAGCGAACGGCTCATCAAACGTGCGGAAGAGGCGGATCTGGTCTTTGTCTGCGGCGACCTGACCGATGCGGGCCGTCCCGAGCAGTATGCCCGTTTCATCGAACTCTATTCCCCGATCAAAGACAAATGCATGCTCATCCGCGGAAATCACGACATGGGCGATTACATGAAGACGATGCAGTCCTGGTTCCCCGCCGATACAAAACTCCATTTCCATCCGGGCGAATATCCGGTCTGGATCTGGACGACCTACTGGTTCGAAATGCTGAATGCCAATACCAAATGTTTTTCGATGCAGCAGAATCTTCCCGAACCGTACAACCGCAAGGCACAGCCTCCGGTCATCGTCGTCTATGACGGGCTCGGACCGTATTATTATTTCGAAAAAGGCGGGATCCGGTTCATCGTTCTGGACGCCTGCACGCACCGGCTCGGCGAACAGCAGCAGGATTGGATGAAGAAAACCATCGAAAGTTCCAAACTGCCGGTCATCATCCAGCTGCATACGCACATCATTCCGGGCGGCAGTCCGGATGACGCCTGCTGTCTGCTCTGGGATTCCGGACCGCTGATCCGGCAGCTCATCCGCAATGATAAAGTCCTCGGCGTGTTCGCCGCCCATCTCCATTTCAACAGCTGCTGGGATTGGCACGGCAAAAAAATCGTGCTCACCGGAGCGACCGGAGAATCGCGTTTCGTCGAGGTGGAAAACGGCAAAATCACGTATATCGAACCGCTGGACAATCAGGCGCGGAAAGATTTTCCGGAAAGCTACCGCGGAATGTTCGCAGATACTCCGCTGGAGGTCCGTTACTGGTGTCCGGACGGCATTCTGGCCCGGAATACGTTCTGGGTGACGTCCGACAAAGGTTTCTGGGACGATGCGCTGAAAGTGCAGACGCACTGGGGCTGGCACAATCCGGCCGGGCCCGGCGGACTCATCTGGAGTCTTCCCCCGGAATTCCTGCCCGACCGGGAAGTCTGGTTCTCGGCCAATTTCCGTTCCACCACCCCGTGGAAGCTGCTGCTGGAGGAATACGGAGTGGAGAAGACGGTCTGCGAAGGCGGACCGGGCGAAAATCTGATCGCCACCGGTTCGTTCGGATGCGGACCGGACCGTCCGTTCCGCCGGGTCATTCTGAGACAGGAGGCTCCGGCGCTCGGACACGCCTGCTGTTATCTGGCGCTGCACGAAACTCCGGAACCGGAATTCCGTCCGTATCATTGAAAAAAGCGTTGGCTCCGCCGCCGATTCACGGCATTCCCGGCAACTTCACGGGAAAACCGTCCTCCCGCGCTTGATAATCACGGAACGATGAAGTATATTAGCCGAAACCGCCTGTTTTTATGGGCGGAATGTCATGCCGTTGATTTTTACAACACATAAATACGAAGGTAGGGAAAGAACATGAAGAAAATCAGTCTCGTCTGGATGTTCTGTCTGATGTCCGTTCTGGCGTCGGCGCAGAAATACGAGCAGCAGCCGCTGAAAGAGAAACTGACCGGCAAGGACCTGTCGCTGGCCGTGACCTTCGACTCCCACGGGGTCAATGCCGACTTTGCCAAAGGCGAAAAGATCTCGCCGGCGATGCGGGACACCAACCTGATGCTGCGCATGTTCGTCGGTTTCGACGGCAGACAGGCTTATATGCCGCTGCCGGGTGAAAATCTCAAGCTGCCCGTGCTCAAGAATGCCGATCCCAACCAGGGAACTGTGATTTTCTGGTACAAGGCCGTCGACTATGTTCCGGGCACCAAGGATACCAAAGGCGTCAAACGCGGCAACATCGCTCTGTTCAATATCGTTTTCGGCGAAAATCCCGACTGGGGGTTCGATCCGCCGGAAGGACACAGTTATAAGAACAAAAAGAAAGGCGAACGCGAGGTCGACCTGCGGCTTTACGAATACGCCGATTATATTTACTTCGATTACCGCAACAGCCTGATCCCGTCCTGCAGCCGCCTCCAGATGAATATGAAGGGCGTCAAGCAGGACGAATGGTGTCAGATCGCGGTCACCTGGGGCGGCGGCAAGATCGCACTTTACCGCAACGGCGAACTGAAACAGGAAGCCATGCTCGGCGCCAATTACCGCGAGATCGCCGATATGGATGTCAAATCCGGTTTCATCGGCATCAAGAGCAAATTCTACGAAGATATGCATAAATACGGCGTCGGCATCGATGATTTCAAAGTCTATACCCGCAAATTTTCCCACGCCGAGATCAAAAACCAGTATGCCCGCCTCCTGAAAGACAAATCGGCCGCCGTGTTTCAGGATTATGAAGTCAAACTCCACGGTGTGGATACCGGACGCGGCGACAAGCTCGACCGGATCGAAGTCGAATACGATTTCGCCGCACTGCCGGCAGAACTGGCCGAAAAGATGCAGAAATCCGGACTGAAAGTCGATTACAAGCTCACCGGACCGGACGGCAAAACGCAGACCGGGTCCTGGACCTTCAAGGACAGCGGCTGCCGGATGATCGGCGGCATCACCAAGCCGGGTAAATATACCCTCGAAAGCATGATCGGCGGCAAACACAAGATCGTCGCCAGCATCATCCGCCCCGATCTTTCGTTCGCCTACAACGGGCTCGGCGATGAAGATGAAGTGCCCGCCCTCTGGAAAGATTTCCGCTGGGAAGGAAGGACCGTGACCCTCTGGAACCGGGTCTACAAATTCGGCAGCGGACCGCTGCCCGAGTCCATCCTCATCAAAGGTAAGGAACTTTTCGTCCAGGTGCCGCAGCTCCGGATCGGCGATGCCAAGATCAGCTGGAAGGCCGGCAAAACCGCCCACACCAACCGGACGGTCACTTTCACCGGCACGGGCAAGGCGGACGGTTTCACGCTGGATTACGCCACCACGGTGGAATACGACGGCCTGATCAAATTCCACTGGACCGTGAACGGCAATCCGACGATCGACAAAATGTCGCTCGACTGGCAGGTTGCTCCGGAATTCAGCCGCTACCTCATGGCGCCCCGGCTGCAGAGCACCAAGCGCACCCAGTTCGCTTTCCCGGCGGCCAGTCTGGAAAACATGCTCTGGCTGGTCTCCAAACAGGGCGGCTTCGCCTTCGCGACCGAACATTATGCCAACTGGATCTTCGAACAAAGCCAGCCGATCCTGTTCGCCGACCGCGGCAATGGCAAGTGTGAAGTCAAGATCATTCAGAAATCCGTCAAAATGCCCGATGCGGTCCCGTATGAAGTGCTGTTCATCACCACACCGACCCGCCCGCTGCCGGTCCACAACCGCGCCATGCGCCGCGGCAACAACTATCCGATCCATGATGCCGGCGGCGACGGCGGCATGACCGGCGTCGGCACTTTCCTGCCCCATCCGACCGCCTTCGCGGCCAAGGTCAAGCACTACCGCCCGATGAGCCGTTCGGTCTACGGTCTCGCCAACGCCCTGACCGAAGAAAATCCCTGCGTCCAGTATTTCCGCAAATACTGGGCCATCCCCCGCGGGACCGTCTGCCTCATGCCGCACCATGTCCCGCTCGGCAACGGCAAATTCAAAGTCGAACGCTATCCCCTGCTGCTGTTCTGCAACAAGACTTCGTTCCAGGATTACCTCATCAACAACCAGCAGGCTCTTTACAAGCATCCTTACGGCGACCGCATCGGCGAGATCTATTACGACCACTGCGGTTCCGTCGAATGCCGCAACGAATTCCATAAATGCCTGTTCAAGGACAAGTTCGGCAAAGAGATCCATCCGAACGAAATGCTGAGCAAACGCAAGCTCATCGAACGCACCGTGGCGCTGGCCCACCGCAACGGCCGGACCGTGATGTGTCACGGGCAGCGGTCGTTCTACCCGTTCCAGTGCGGCATGGCCGATTACTGGTTCCCGGGCGAACAGCATACCGTGAACATCAAACGCAATCTCTGGTGCTACACCGATGAGATCCCGGATGAGATCTATCAGACCGAATACAACCGCGATATCCTCGGCATCGGCGTGGTGTTCCTGCCTGCACTGGGTTACTATGAAGACAAAAAACTGATCTACCGCACCCCGGGACCCACCGAGGCGATGCTCACGATGCTCGCGCTCAACGATGTCGAAACCAGCAGTTTCTACACCCATACGCCGACCACGATTGCCTACTGGAACATCCTCGAAAAATACAAAGTCGATTCGCCCGGGACCGTCTGTCATCTCTACAGCGAAAACCAGGATATCAGGAGTTCGAATCCGAAAGTCCTGGTCACCTGGTTCGAATGTCCCGGCAAGAAATATCTGCTGGTCGTCGGCAACCGCGAATACCGGCCGCAGACCGCCGAGATCGATCTTTCCGCCATTGCCCAGGGCGATTTCGAGATCATGGAGGAACGGACTCACAAACTGCTCAAGACCAAAAACGGCAAGTTCAATATCAAAATTCCGGCCCGGAATTTCCGCATGATCGGCTTCCCGCCGCAGTCATTCTATCCCGTCCATGACCCGATGGATAAACTGTGGGGCAGCTGGAAGACCTCCAAATATGACACCGAATTCAACCAGGTCCTCAAAGACGGCATCGGGAATTCCCGCGCCCTCCTGATGAAAACCGGCAAGCACCCCGGCGGCTGCTTCCTGAAAGATTATCCGATCATCCCGGGCAAGACCTACACCTTCAGCGTCATGGCGAAGAAAAGTGTCAAACAAGGCAAGATCAGTCTTGCCATCCAGGCCCGCACCGGACAGGTTTTCACCGGAATACCCCCGGTTTCCAAATCGGTCGACGCCACCGGCGAATGGCAGAAGATCACGCTGGTTTTTGCCGTCCCGGATAAAGGCAAATGGAGCAAGAGCGATCATGTGCTGGTGACGCTCGGCGCCGGCGGAACGTCCGACTGCACCACCCTGTTCGATGATTTCACCGTGGAAGAAAAATAACCCAAAACCTCAGGAAGACAGAAATGAAATTTTACAACATCATGCCGTTCCGGCCGTCCGACGTAAAAAGAATGGCCGCCGAATACAAACGCTACCGCGAAGCCACCGGGATGAAGATCCTGCTGTGCAGTATGACGCTCAACCCCGAGGGCGATGACCCCTACCTGAAACCCAAAAGTTTCATCCGGGCTTTCGGCGAACTCAAAGAAGAACTTAAAGATTCCGATATCGAGCTCGGCATCCTGCTGCAGTCTTTCCTCGGACACGGCTGGACTTCTGCTTCTCCTTCCGTCCATCTCTTCCAGCCAACGATCAACCACACCGGAACCACCAAGGGCAGAATGTGTCCGCTTGATGAAAAATTCCTCCAATACTGTGATTTTGCCGTCAAGGGTCTGGCTGCGCTCAAACCGGTGACTTTCCTGCTCGACGACGATACGAGGCTGCTCGACAATGACAAGCTCGAATGCTTCTGCCCGCTGCACCGCGCCAAATTCTCCAAACAATACACGCAGGAAGAACTGATCGAACTCGTTACGCATGCCAAAAAAGACGATCCGATCATGATCGAATTCGAAAAGGTCCGGCGCGATTCCCTCGAGGCGTTCTGCGCCCGCATCCGCAAAGCCATCGACAGCGTCGATCCCGCGATCCCCTGCGGGATCTCCGGACCCGGCCGGGAACACCTGATGTTCGAACGCATGGCGCTCGCCGCCGCCGGACCGAACACGGAACCGTTCATCCGCGTCGGCAACGCTTTCTACGGCAGAGGCTGCGCCCTCAACTATCCGCAGAACGTCTACAAGACCGCGCTGATGAAGAAGGCCTGCGGCAGCGTCAAATTCATCCTCGACGAATCCGACACCTATCCGCACCACCGCTACAGCCAGACCTGCGCCGGACTCCATACCCATCTGACCAACGCCATCCTCAGCGGCCTCAAAGGCTCCAAGACCTGGATCGAAAACTACGTCAACTTCGCCGACGGACACGAAAACGTCCGCTACGAAAAACAGATGAAGGAATACCTGCCCTTCTACGATGAACTCACCCGGGCGGTCGAAGGCATCCGGTGGAAAGGCGTTTCCGTTCCGCTGGTCAATCTGGAAAAAGAGTTCACGCCGCTGGAATATCCCGATTACTTCACCACGCCCGAGTGGTTCTGTTCCGTGCTCGGCGAACTCGGGATCTCCTTCTCCTTCCGCGAACCCGCCGATCCCGATGCCGAATGTTTCATGCTCGGCGCCGACATGGTCAAGCACTTCACCGATGCCGAACTGGATCAGATCGTCAAAAAGAACCTCATCCTCGATGCCGTTTCAGCCCAGATGCTCATCGACCGCGGCTACGGCGAATATCTCGGAGTCACGCTCGGCACCGTGCCGCATTTCTCCTTCGAACGCGAAGTCGGCAGCACGCTCAGAATGCGGCATCTCATTACGCCGCGGACCCGCCTGCTGATCCCCGCCGAAGGTGCCGAAAACGTCACCGAACTGGTCAAGCCCGCTTTCGCCGGCGCGGCCGAAGTCAAATACATCGCGCCAGGCATGACCCGTTTCCGCAACGAAAACGGCAAACTCGTCTTCGTCTGGAGCGAACCGATCTCCGCGAACTACTATACCCTCGATCCCGCCCGCAAGCTCTGGCTGGAAAAAGTCTGTGACCAGACGGCGGACATCCCGGTCAAATGTCCGGAAGATCAGGATATCATGTTCCGCTGCGGCGAACTTCCCGGCGGCGGGCTCCTGGCGGCGCTCATCAATCTGAGTTATGATGCGATGAAAGAGATCCCGCTGATCTGCAAGAAAACGCCCGCGGCAGTCAAAGTGCTTGCCGCTGACGGCGAATGGAAAGATGCCGCGGTCCGCACCGAAAACGGCGTCATTTACATTCAGGAAGCGCTGCTCCCGAACTTGCCGATCGTTTTCAAACTGGTGTAATGCGACAGGAGTTTTTTCATGCATCGTTTCAACGACCAGTATCCGGTCGAGATCCGGGAAAAGATGAAGGGCGGGACCGGATCCGTCCGCTTCGAACACATCTGGAAAAAGAATTCCGATGAGGAAATGCATTCCGGATGCCCTCAGTTTTCACGTCTCACCCTCGCTCCCGGCTGCGCGGTCGGCAAGCACGGCCATCAGGGCGAGGAGGAGATCTACTACATTCTCTCCGGACATGTGCGGACGCTGGACAACGGCGAATGGATCGAACTCGGTCCCGGCGATGCCACGATCTGCCGTTCCGGAGAGGAACATGCCATGGAGTGCGTCGGTCCGGAACCGTGCGTCTACCTCGCGGTGGTGATCGTCTACTGAGAATAGCTCCCCATACGCATCGTCATTCCTGTCCCGTTTGCGGGAGCCGGCTCCCCGTTCGTTTTTTTCGGGAAAAAACTTTTTTATCTTTTTTGCCAAAATCACGCTTTTCAATTTGAAAAAAAGGATAACAGGCATTAAATTTATCAATCATAACCTTGTCTTATCTATGCTCTTATAAAAAGAAGGAGTGTTTCTTATGGCGTCTTATAGCGACAGCGACCCGGTCAAAATTTACAGTCCGGGAACGCTGGTGAAGACGGGTCTGGCGGTGGCGGAGGAAACGCTGGAATCGGGCGAAGTCAACAGTATGTTCATTTATTCCGGCGGAGAAGCGGACAGCACCCTGATCAACGCGGGCGGCAAAATGACCGTTTCCAGCGGCGGGACGGCTGTCAATACGACACTCAATTCGAACGGTCTGGTGCATGTCAGCAGCGGCGGCGCGGTCAGCGGGACCGTCATCAATGCCACGGGCCGGATGAACGTCTACAGCAGCGGCCTGGCAGTCGGCACCACGTTGAATTCGTACGGCCGGATGTATGTGCTGAACGAAGGCTCAGCCTCCGATGTCACGGTGGAATCCGCCGGCGGACTCTATGTCAGCGGAGGAACGGTTTTCAACGCCGGGATCGATACTGCCGGCCGGATGTATGTCACCTCCGGCGGAACCGGATATGACACGGTGGTAAACAGCAAAGCGTATCTCTTCGTTTCCAACGGCGGAAGCATCGAGGGCGCCACGGTCAACTCGGCCGCCAGACTGCAGATCGCCAGCGGGGGAACTGCATTCAGCATCACGAATTCCGGCGGCGAGATCCTGGTTCAGGATCAGAGTTACCTCAGTTCGGCAGAGGTTAGCGACGGTGCCGTCCGGATCGACGCCGCCAGTGCCGCCAGTCTCTCGCTGGAGAGCGGCAGACTGTATGTCAGCAGCGGCGGTATTGCTGATGGCGTTTCGGCCGGGTCCGCCGCCAGAGTGTATGTCAGCAGCGGCGGCAAACTCACCGGCCGCATGAACTTTACCCAGGAAACGGTGGTTCAGATCC
>JAZUCR010000869.1:0-2262 GCA_045639225.1 Victivallales bacterium | reverse complement strand
CGGTTCGCTTACGGCACGGAGCTGACGCCCGAACGGTTGAAAATGGCGGCCGAAGGCGAGGCGCTGATCCGCCATCTGCTGCCGCCGGAAACCGATCTGCGGCTCCGGATGCAGGACCGGTTCGCCCGGATCGAAGTTTCGCCGGATGCATTGGAGATCGTCTTGCGGAACCGGACTGCAATTTCTGCCGGACTGAAAAAACTGGGTTTTGAATTCATTACGCTGGATCTGGAAGGTTTCCGTTCCGGCTGTTACGACCAAAAGGAGGTAAAGATATGAACCGAAGAGATTTCCTGAAAAGTGCGCTGACTGTGGCAGCGCTGGCGCCCATGGCCCGTCTGGCGGCGAAAGCCGGTCCGGACGGCAACAAGACCTCCGATGTGATCCAGGGTGCGCAGGTGACCCGGAGACAATATAAGGACACCAAACTGACTGTTCCCCTGCTGGGATTCGGCTGCATGCGGCTGCCCACGCTTTCGCCGGACAAGCCCGATATCGATTATGCCACGGCGAAAAAGATGATCGCCAGCGCGATGAAAGCAGGCTGCAACTACTTCGATACCGCATATATGTATCACGGCGGACGCAGCGAAAAATGTCTCGGCGAACTCCTCCAGGACTATCCGCGCGATTCCTATTATCTGACCGACAAACTGCCGGTGTGGTTTGCCCGCAAGCCGGCCGATCTGGAAAAGATCTTCAACGAACAGCTGGCCCGCTGCAAAACCGAGTATTTCGATTTCTACATGCTCCATTCGCTCGGCGTGGCGAACTGGAAAACCGCGAAACGGTTCAAGGCCTATGAATTCCTGGCGAAAAAGAAGCAGGAAGGCAAGATCCGCAAGCTCGGATTCTCGTTCCACGATACGCCCGAACTGCTGGCGGAGATCGTCAAGGCCCATCCGTGGGATTTCGTGCAGCTCCAGCTGAATTATCTGGACTGGGAGCTCTACCGGTCCCGCGAACAATACGAGATCGCCACGAAAGCGGGGATCCCGGTCATTGTGATGGAACCCCTGCGCGGCGGCGCTCTGGCCTCGCTTTCGCCCAGTGCGGCGGCCATCCTGAAAAAAGCCGAACCGAACCTCAGCACCGCATCCTGGGCCTTCCGCTACCTGGCGGGACTGCCGAATGTGTTGTGCATCCTTTCCGGCATGACCCTGCCCGAACACATGGCGGACAACATCCGCACGTTCACCCCGATCCGGCCGCTTTCGGAGGACGATAAAAAAACGCTCAACGAAGCGCTGGCAGTCTACCGGAAACAGCTGGCGGTGCCCTGCACGGCCTGCAAATACTGTATGCCGTGTCCGGTCGGCGTGGAGATTCCCAAGATTTTCGGTCTTTACAACCAGTATAAGATTTCCGGCAACAAATGGCTGTTCAGCAACAATTACAACTCCATTCCGGAAGACTCCCGGGCGGATGCCTGCGTCAACTGCGGCAAATGTCTGAAACAGTGTCCGCAGAAGATCCAGATCCCGACCGAGCTCAAGAAAATCGCCAAAGAATTCGCCTGATGCGGAAAATCCGGATTTTCCCCGGATTCATTGAAGATATAGTGGACTGGAGCTGAACGCGGTCAGGCCGGACGGTAGAAAGTGCCTCTGGTCCCCGGTTCGGGGATGACCAGTCCCGCCCGTTCCATGCGCCGCAGATGCGGTTCGATCCGGTCCGCCGGAATTCCCAGCGTGGATACCAGATCTTCCGCTGTACAGGGCCGCGAACGCAATGTCTTCAGGATCAGTTCATTATATTGCGCCACATCCGGCTGTCCGTTTTGTATTCTGACCTGT
This sequence comes from Victivallales bacterium, assembly GCA_045639225.1. GTDB lineage: Bacteria > Verrucomicrobiota > Lentisphaeria > Victivallales > UBA1829 > SIG94. The sequence continues at coordinate 466 of JAZUCR010000869.1, read as the reverse complement.
TTCTGATGTCTGGACACGATTTCCACGGGCGCAGCCTCGCCGATGACGGCGGCGATCCGGTCCAATACGGCGGGTTCGGCGGGATGGACCCAGTCGAGGACGCCGGGACGGTCGAGCGAATTGAGCTGGACTTTATCGGGCTTGATTTGTGCTGCCAGATCGCGGAAACGCGCGGCGGATTCCGGAGAATCGTTGACGCCGGGCACAATGAAGATCTCCAGCCACATGGTGATGTCGGGATAACGGGTCCGGAACGCCAGCAGACCGGCCATGACCGATTTCAAAGTGACTGCGGCATGCTGACGGTTGATCTTGAAAAGTTCCTCTTCATTGGAACCGTCCAGCGAAGGAATGATCAGGCTGATGCCCTGCAGGTCCTCGAGCAAAGCGGGATCGCCGAGCATGGAGGAATTGGTGAGCAGACAGATCCGGAGATCGGGATAATGTCCCCGGATATGGCGGATGA
>JAZUCR010000868.1:0-12051 GCA_045639225.1 Victivallales bacterium | reverse complement strand
TCTCGGACTGATTTCTCTTTTCGATATGAAGATGAATCGGCAATTCAAACTTGAAACCGCCGTGTACGGAACCGTACGCACGGTGGTGTGAGAGGACGGGACTGGCGAGGTTGTCCCTCAAGAGTCCCTCCTACTCGATGTTGTAAGTTTATCCAACTAATGGTCAAAAATCAGTTTGCGGTATGCCGGGATCAGCGGGAAAAAAATTTTTCGAGGTAAAGAAAAAGGACTTACGTTGATGTAAGTCCTGGGATTGTTGGTCGCGGGGGAAGGAATCGAACCCTCTACCTCCAGGTTATGAGCCTGACGAGCTACCAATGCTCTACCCCGCTATATCTTGGATAAGAGTAATCTAGCATGTTTTTGAAAAAATGCAAGGAGATTTTGAAAATATTCCGCAGAAAATACCCGGCAGAGCCGGAAGATAAAAGATGAAAGATAAAAGGGCGGCGGAGCCGGAAGCGAACGGCTGGCGCGATTCCTGATGGTCAGGGAACCCCGGAGATCTCGCGTCGGCGGATGTCTTGCGCGATTTCCCCAGTATTCTTAGTATTCCCAGCATTCCCAGGAAGTTCGCGGAAAACCGGAGATCTCGCGTCGGCGGATATCTTTCCAGAGTCTTTCAGCCCGCTCTGCGGGCGGTCTTGTTTCTTTGAGCCCGTGAAACGGGCGGTCTTTCTACTTATTTCCCATGGCGAGCATGAACACGCCGAGGACGATCAGCAGCAGGGCAAAGGCTTTCTTTCGGATGTTCTTTTCCTTGAACCAGATCACCCCGACAAAGAAGGTTACCAGACAATTGCATCTGCGGACCAGCGAGACTACGGAAATATAGGTGTCCGGCAGACTCAAAGCATAGAAATACAGATAATCGGCGGCGATCAGCAGGATACCGGTCGCGGGGATCGACCAGCGCCACTGGAACGGATGCTTGTGTCCGAAACACCAGGAACGCAGACCATACGCCAGACCGAGGATCCAGACCAGATCGACCGAAAACCAGAACTGCACCGCGCCGCGCGGCAGATGCAGCACGCCGAGCAGATATTTGTCATACAAAGCCGATCCCGCACCGAGCAGCGTGCCGAGGATGATCAGATGCATGCCGCGGCTGCTGCGGAGCGAAAAACCTTCGAGCTTGCCGAAGACCGAAAAGAAATAATATCCGGCGAAAATCGAAATCATGCCGATGGCGTGGAGCAGGGTCGGGTATTCCGAATAGAGCAGGATGCTGCCGAGGAAAGTCCAGAGCGGGGCGCTGGCGCGGATCGGCGAGGCGAGCGAGATCGGCAGTTCGCGCATGGCATAATAAACGCAGATCCAGCTGGCCGACACCAGCATGGATTTGAGCAGGATCAGGATCCAGGTGTGGGCGGAACAATAGACGGAGGTCTGCCAGTCCCCGAACAGAAAAGTCATGGCGGTGAAGACGGCCGAACCGCAGAGAGTGGCGAAAAAGAGCACGGGCATGACGGAATTTTCGCGCACTGCGTGTTTTTTGCAGAGATCGTAGAAACCCAGGCCGAGCGCGGAGCCCAGCACGGGGAGAAACCATAAGGAAACGGTAAGATCCATCTGATACCTCACTGTTCGCCGATCGCGTTATACTGTTCCATCAGAGCTTCGAGATCCGAAGCTGCCTTTTCCCACTTTTCCATGGCGGCGGCGAGGTCGATCTCGAGTTCGGCCAGACGTTTCTGGTTGGCGGCGAAATCGAAATCCTTGCCGGGGACCATCCACTGTTCCATGAGCGCGGCCTTTTCCTCTTCGGATTTCGCGATGAACTGTTCGAGCTGTTTGGTCTCGTTTTCCAGCCGGCGTTTTTCCTGAGAGAGTTCCTGCCGTTTGCGGGCGCGTTCGCGGCGCTGGTCCTTCTTGGAATCTGCCTGTTCCGGACGGTTTTCTTCAGCGGCATTTTTATCCGCGGCGGCGTTCTGTTCGGCGGTGATGCGTTCGATGTAATAATCATATCCGCCGGAGAACTGGCGGACCTGGCCGGGCCGGATCTCGACGATGGTCTTGACGGTGCCGCGGATGAACTCGATATCGTGGCTGACGAGACAGACGGTGCCGGTGAACTGGGTGATCGCCTGCTGGAGCGCTTCGCGGGCGGCGATGTCCAAGTGGGTGGTCGGTTCATCGAGGATCAGGAAATTCGGCGGATTGACGAAGATCCGGGCGAAACAGAGCCGGATCTTTTCGCCGCCGCTGAGCACGGAACAGGTTTTTTCGGCATTCTCGCCGGAGAACCCGAAGGAACCGAGGATCTCGCGGATGCGCTGGGTCGGGACGAGCCCGCCGGCGGCCTCGCGGACGATGTCGAACGCGGTCATTTCCGGCGTGAGCAGTTCGGCGAATTCCTGCGCCTGATAACCGGTGACGACCTTATGTCCGAGCGAATGGGTGCCTTCGGTCGGCGCCATGCGTCCGGCGAGGACTTTGAGCAGCGTGGTCTTGCCCATGCCGTTGTAGCCGATGATACCGACTTTGTCGCCGCGCTGGAATGCCAGGTTGACATGTTCGAAAATCTTGCGCTTGCCGTCGTAGGAGAAAGCGGCATCCTCGAGCCGGACGGTTTCCGCGCCGGAGTGTGGCGGATCGGGGATCCGGATGGTGCCTTTGAAATGGAGGTCCTGCGGGAGGTCGGCGTCCTCGAGCTTGTCGAGCATCTTGATCCATGACTGGACCTGCGCGGCCTTGGTGGCCTTGGCGCGGAAGCGGTTGATATTGCGTTCGAGCCGGTCGCGTTCGCGATCGATGTTTTCCTGCGCGGCCTCGGCATGCCGCTGGCGTTCGACGCGTTCGCGGGTGTAGTAACTGTAATTGCCGGGATAACGGGTCACGTGTCCGCTGTTGACTTCGAGCGTGACATTGGTAAGCGAATTGAGCAGGAAACGGTCGTGCGAGATCATCAGCAGGGTGCCGGCAAAACCTTTCAGGCGTTTGCGGAGCCATTCCACGGCGGGTGTATCCAGATAGTTGGACGGTTCGTCGAGCAGCAGGATATCGGGTTCGGCGAGCAGGGTTTTCGCCATACAGGCGCGCATCTGCCAGCCGCCGGAAAAATCGCCCATCTTGCGTTCGAGGTCGCTTTCCTGAAAACCGAGCCCGGCGAGTGCCGCGGCGGCCTTGTGTTTGAGTTCATAGCCGCCCTGTGCCTCGTAGGCGCTCTGGAGATGGCCGAGCGTATTGAGCTTGGACTGACTGCTGTCGCCCGCGGCGATCTGTTTTTCCAGTTCATGGATCTGCTGAATGATTCTGGCCAGTTCGCCTTCCTCGGCACAGACGAAATCGATCAGTATCGCCTCGGGATCGTAATAATCGAGCTGCTGGCGGAGATAGCCGAGCCGGGCTTTCTTCGGGATGGCGGTTTCGCCTTTGTCGGGCGAGATCTCGCCGGTCAGGATCTGGAACATGGTGGTCTTACCCATGCCGTTGGGGCCGACGATACCGACGCGTTCGCCGGGATTGATCCGGAACGAAACGTTGTCGAAGATATCCTGTTTGCCGTAGCTCTTGCAGATGCCGAGGAAATCGATCATGCGGAAGCCTGCTGTGGATCAGTTGGCCTTGCCGTTTTCTTCGGCCAGTTCGGCGGCTTTGGCCTGAGAGGCCTTGGCATAACGGATCTTCTTGCGTTCGAGTTCGCTCAGATACTGCTTGCGGAGCCGGATGTTCTTCGGGGTGACTTCGACATATTCGTCGACCGCGATATATTCGAGCGCTTCTTCCAGACTCATGCGGAACGGCGGCGCCACATGCACGTAATGGTCGGATCCCGCGGCGCGCATATTGGAAAGTTTCTTGGCGCGCTGGACGTTGACTTCGATGTCGCCTTCCTTGCAGTGTTCGCCGACGATCATGCCTTCATAGCATTCCTCGCCCGCGTCGATGAAGAAGATACCGCGTCCCTGCAGACCTTCGATCGCATACATGATCGATTTACCGCCGGCCATGGAGACCATGACGCCGTTGGTCCGCTGCGGGATGTCGCCCTTGAGCGGCTCGTAGTGGTCGAAGACGTGGGACATGATCGCCTCGCCGGAAGTCACGTTCATAACCTTGGTGCGCAGTCCGATGATGCCGCGGGTCGGGATATAGAACTGGAGCAGCTGGCGGCTGGCATGGTTTTCCATGCTGATCATCTCGCCGCGGCGCATGCCGACCTGTTCGATGACTTTGCCGGCCGTCGTGTCCGGAGCGTCGATCGTGAGCAGTTCCATCGGCTCGCATTTCTTGCCGTCGATCTCCTTGATGATGACGTGGGGCTGGGAGACCATCAGTTCGTAGCCTTCCCGGCGCATGTTTTCGATCAGGATGGAGATATGGAGCACGCCGCGTCCGCTGACATTGAACGAATCGGGACCGAGCTGTTCGACGCGGAGCGCCACGTCGCGTTCGGCTTCCTTGAGCAGACGTTCCTTGATATGACGACTGCTGATGTACTTGCCTTCCTGTCCGAACAGAGGCGAATCGTTGACCATGAAGGTCATGGACAGCGTGGGTTCGTCGATGGCGATGGGAGGCATCTGTTCGGGCGCGGCGGAACTGGCGATGGTGTCGCTGATATCGATGTTTTCGATGCCGACCATGGCGCAGATGTCGCCGCAGCGGACTTCCTCGACCTCTTTGCGGGTGATGCCTTCGAAGGTGAAGAGCTGCTTGATCTGGGCGGGTTTCTGGCTGCCGTCGCGCTTGATGATGACCGCAGGTTCATTGATTCTGAGGGTGCCGCGGTGAACCCGGCCGATACCGATACGTCCGACATAATCGTTGTAGTCGAGTGTGGAAACCTGGATCTGCATCGGGCCGTCCTGGAACGGCGCGGGCGGGATGTATTCGAGGATGGCGTCCATCAGCGGCAGGATCGAATCGCGGGCGCCGTTCTGCAGGTCTTTGGTGGCCCAGCCGTCGCGTCCGCTGGCATAAAGGACGGGGAAATCCAGCTGATCGTCATTGGCGTTGAGGTCGACAAAGAGATCGAAAACTTTGTTGAGCACATCATCTGGACGGGCATCGGGACGGTCGATCTTGTTGATGATGACGACCGGTTTCAGATTGAGCTTGAGCGCCTTGTCGAGCACGAAGCGGGTCTGGGGCAGGGGACCTTCGGCGGAGTCCACCAGCAGCAGGACGCCGTCGGCCATATTGAGCACGCGTTCCACCTGGCCGCCGAAATCGCTGTGCCCGGGAGTGTCGATGATATTGATCTTGCATCCCTTGTAGTTGACGCTGATATTCTTGGCAAGGATCGTGATGCCGCGTTCGCGTTCGATATCGTTGCTGTCCAGAAAACATTCCTGCATTTCCTGGTTGTCGCGGAAAATTTTGGCCTGTTTGATAATCTGGTCCACGAGCGTGGTCTTGCCATGGTCCACGTGCGCGATAATTGCGATGTTTCTGATTTCCTGCATAATTTTTCCCATCATCCTTGTTCATTCAGGTAACTAATTAATATAGCACCAGTTTATGAAAAAAACAAGTGGAAAAAGAGAAAAGTTACTGGGAATACTAAGGATGCTGGGAATACTATGCATCGCGCACGACATGCGATAGCTCGAGATTTCAGGGAAACTCGCTCTGCCTATTCCGGCCTATCCGGCCTATTGTTCGCGCGGTCGTCCGCGAAACACCGCTTTACTTGGCCTTGGACGGCTTGGACGGGACCGCCAGAGCGTAGGCTTTTTCCCAGATGGCGGCAGCCGTCTGGTTCAGCAGCTTGACCGCCTGCGCCTTTTTGCCGCCGCGGAGCAGTTTTTCCGCTTCAGCGACCGCTTTTTCATATTCGGCGATGGACTGTTTTTCGAGGGCGGTCCATTCAGCCGGGATCTTGGCATGGAGTCCCAGTTTCTTAAACCGTTTCCAGGATGCGACTGACCATTCCGGAGTCAGCATGGAGGGCAGCAGTTTGTCCGCACAGAGCGGGATCGGGATGTAGATGGTATGACGAGGATGTCCGATCAGGACCCAGAGCGTGGAAAGCGTCTGCGGGAATTCCCGGTGGATCACCAGCGAAGAAGCCGAATTGGTGTTTTTATAACTGACCGAACGCTCCAGCGGCGAACCCGCCAGCGTTTTATCCTGACGGCAGAGTTTCAGCGTGTCCGTCAAAGTCAGTTTGCCGTTTTTGTCCAGCGCGGAGCCGAAGGCGTCGAGGACCACGGATTCGCGTCCGCAGCTGTCTAGAAATTTTATCAGGCCGTTCCGGGAGAACTGCGCCATGCCGGGGTTGTGCCAGATATTGGCGCGGAACGTGTAGGAATTGTCATACCGCTGGACTGAACAGAATTTGGCGGTCATCTCGCAGATATATCCCTCTTTCACATCGACGAAAAAGAAGATGGAGCCTTTTTTCCCATGCGAATAGTCGCCTTTGCGCTGGAATTCCTGAAGTTTTTTCACCGCACTGGCGGCCGTGCCGCAGGATTCCAGAATGGCTTTCAGAAGTGCCGGAGTCGTTTTTTTGCCGGGCGCTTCCGGCGGATCGATGCAGGTTTCTCCGCTGTTCATGGCTCCGGCGAGACCGGATGCATTCATCCCCATGCAAAGCGAGTCGTCGCTACCGAGTCCGATCCAGCGGCGCGGCGAACCCTTTTCGCTCTGCATGACCTGGACATTTCTCGCTGATGAATCCCGGTTTTTATGCAGGATATTGGTGTTGTTTTTGGTCAGATCGGAAAAAATGATCCAGCTGGTGCATTCATGATCGAGTTCATCTTCGGCTGAAACTGTTGCGGATAACGGATCATTGGCTTTCACCGTGGTTTTGTCGTCGAACTGCTTCATTTTCGAAAAATCCATGTTTTTTATTCATATTTATCGTAAATTTTCACGCCTGTCTGGCTTACTTGTCCTTGGCTGTCTTGGCCGGCTTGGGCGGGACTGCCAGCGTGTAGGCTTTTTCCCAGATCACCGCAGCCGTCTGGTTCAGCAGCTTGACTGCCTGCGCTTTTTTGCCGTCCCGAAGCAGTTTTTCCGCCTGTTCGACGGCTTTGCCATATACCTCCATGGCTTTCTGTTCCAGGGCGAGCCATTCGGCGGGGAGTTCCGCGTTCAGACCCAGCGTGTCGAACCGCTTCCAGGAAGCTGCAGCCCATTCCGGAGTCAGCATGGAGGGCAGCAGTTTTTCCGCACAGATCGGGATCGGCACGTAGATCGTATGACGCGGATGTCCGATCAGCACCCAGATCGTGGACAGCGTCTGCGGGAACTCCTTGTGGATCACCTGCGTGGAAGCCGAATTGGTTCTTTTGAAACAGACCGAACGTTCCAGCGGCGAACCTTCCAGCTGTTTGGCCTGACGGGAGAGTTTCAGCACGTCTGCCAGTGTCAGCTTGCCGTTTTTGTCGAGCGCCGAACCGAAGCTGTCCAGCACCACTGATTCGCGGCCGCAGCTGTCCAGAAATCTTTTCACGCCGTTCCGGGAGAACTGCGCCATGCCGGGATTGTGCCAGATATTGGCACGGAACGTATACGAGCTGTCATAGCGCTGGACCGAACAGAACTTCCCGGTCGTTTCGCAGATATATCCTTCTTTCGGATCGGTGAAAAAGAAGATGGAGCCTTTTTTCCCATGCGAATAGTCGCCCTGACGATGGAATTCCTGCAGTTTTTTCACTGCCTCGGCGGCGGTATCGCAGGATTCCAAAATGGCTTGGAGGATTGCCGGAGTCGATTTTTTGCCGGGTGCTTCCGGCGGATCCGCACAGATCTCGCCGCTGTTCATGATGGCGGCCAGACCGGAACTGTTCATTCCCATGCACGGAGATATATTATTGCCGAGACCGATCCAGCGGCGGGGCGAGCCCGCGGCACTCTGCATGACCCGGACATTCCGCGGCGCGGCATCGCGGTTCTTGTGCAGGATATTGGTGTTGTTTTTCGTCAGGTCGGAAAAAATGATCCAGCTGGTGCATTCATGATCGAGTTCATCCTCGGCTGCAGCTGTCGCCCGTAAGGTCGATCCGGTAACGGTCAGCGCCAACAGGACGCTCAGTCGGCAAAGCTTTTTCATCATCATGATATAACTCCTCCCATAAAATTTGAGACGCAAAAATCGTTGAAAACAGGATAATATACTGTCTGCAGAGAAGATTGTCAATTTCAGTTATGAAAACAGTCATGGAAAAAATCGGATTCCAGACCGTCGGGACATTCCGGTGAAAATTCCGATATCGGCTTGAAAGTTGTGCATTCGGTGTTATAGTAACGCAGAATTTTCCGCGCGGTTGGCGAAATTGGCAAACGCTCTGGATTTAGGTTCCAGCGCCGCAAGGCTTGCGGGTTCAAGTCCCGCACCGCGCACCAGTTTTACGCCCGAAAAAGAGTTATGAAGTACCGCCAGGTACCATCGGAATATTTCTCTTGCGCTCCGATCCATTTATTTTTAGCTCCCGACGATACCAACGTCAAGGAGCTGAACAATATGGCCGCCAAAAGCTTTCGTTTGAAGGTCGGATCCATCTGCACCAAAGGTCCGGGCAAGATTTATTACTTCCTTTATCAGATTGAAGGTCATCGAAAAACCATCAGCCTCCAGTCGGCCAACCGGGCAGAAGCGTTGAATAATGCTCAGGAGTTTCAGCCGGTGATCCAGAGTTCAGGCATAGATGCGATTGCCGCACACGTCAGTCTGGCTGAGTGATTTTTATAAATCAGACAGAATGACGGCAAGGCAGCAATGCTGCCTGCTGCTGAAAGCTGTTAACAAGTTAAAAATGAATGGCGCGGGTAAAGGAAATCGAACCCTCATCATCAGCCGCCTGGACTGGCCCGCCAATCTCGTTGTCAGCGACCAGTCAGGCGTGCAACTGTTCCGGGGACAAATGACCGGTAATGACCTGTGGTCAGGAATTCAGGACAGGCTGTTTGCGCAGTCCCGAGGGGGTAACACCCGTGCGGTGCCGGATGAACCTGGCATATTCTGCCTGACGCGGAAAACCGCAGCGTTCGGAGATCTCCTTGATGCTGTCGGAAGAGTTCCGCAGCAGGTGTTTCGCCAAATCCAGACGTTTTTCCAGCAGAAATTCATAGACCGGTTTGCCGGCATATTCCTGAAAACAGCGGCGGAAATGGTCGATGGAAATATGCTGTTTCCGAGCGAGTTCCGGGAAATCATACACCGCGCCCGGATCGGCTGAGATCATTTCCACGGTCTGTGCTACCCAATGAAATACAGGTGAACTCTGTTTGGATACTGTCAGCGCATCATATACGGCGCCGGCAAATTCTTCCAGACATATTGCCAGCTGGTAGGCTCTGGAAGGAATATTGCGCTGGAACAGATGCAGCATCTTTTCGTGAAGATGGATCAATTCCTGATAACTTCTCAGATGAATCTGATTCCGCTGATCCTTTTCGGTTTTTTCTCCCAGCGCTTTGATCAGCCGTTCCGCCCGCGGCCCCTGGGCAATGTACCAGCGGTTGTCGCGTTCGGCTCCGTCCACCGCGCCCCAGGCCCCGCCGCCCTCCGGATTGGGCTGGATCAGATAAAGGAACGGCATTTTGAATTGTTTCGTTTCCTGATCGCGACTGATGAGTTTCACATACCCGTCGCCGAGCATAAGTCCGATCCCCCAAAAATGATGGGCCGAACCGCGCTGGCCGTCGTGCCGGCTGATCACCCGATCAACCGAAATAAAACTGATGTCATCAAAATAATTCATGGTTTTGCCTGGATTTGCGTAATAATACCTGTTTTTGCGTCTTGACAATTTCATTCGAATCAACTATAATATATCACGAAAAACCATTATTTCAATGCGAAAGGAACGGAAATGAACGGGAAAGTGAATCTGGGGATAGCCGGATGCGGACCGAGGGGAATGCAAATGGCAAGAATTGCAAAACTTCTGCCGGAGTGCTGTGTGCTGACCGCCATGAGCGATCCTGGTGAGATGGCGTTGGCGAGAGCAGGGGAAGCCTTCCCGGAGATCAAGCGCTTCCGCAGCACCGACGAGATGCTGGATTCCGGTCTGATCGATGCGCTCATCACCGAGATCCCGCCCGAAATCCATACCGAATATGTGGTCAAGGCGCTTGATCGCGGCATCCATGTGCTCGGCGAGATACCCTGCGTCGATTCGATCGAGGAAGGCGAATATCTCTGGCGGAAAGTCAATGCGTCTAAAGCCATTTACATGTGCGGGTCCAACCCAAATTACCGGGCCAAAACCCAGTTCATACTGAAACTCCGCGATTTGGGGTTGCTCGGACGCATCGCCTATATCGAAACAGAATATGCGCACGGCAGTGGTGATCCGGTCAAGGAGATTACTTGGCGCACGGCTTATGAATCCTGCCGTTACTGCACCCATTCGCTCGGACCGGTGCTCGCGTTGACCGGCGAAGAATTCACCGCCGTTTCCTGCATGAGCACCCATGATCGGCTGGGCAACGGTCGCGCGCACAATGTCATGTCCGCCCTGCTGCACACCAAAGACAATCTGGTGGTGCGTCTGCTGACCGCGTTCGGGGTGCCGACTTACGGGCCGCGGCATACCACGCGGATCTTTGCGGAAAAGGCGAATGTCTGGCTGTATAATGAAAAAGCCAGTGTCTGGTTCAAGGGGCTGAACGAGTTTTCCTCGGATAACGGATTCATGGAGATCCCGCTGACTCCGCAGGAAAAATCCCGTCCGTCCGGGTTGCCGATTATGAACGAGGAGATTTTCCGTGCGGCGCATTACGGGCACAACGGCAGCGACAATATCATGCTGAAGGATTTTGCTGAAGCGATCCTGAACGGCAAACCCTCTCCGATCGGCATCCGGGAAGGTCTCGCCATGACTCTTCCCGGCATCTTCGCCGCCGAATCCGCCCGCGAAGGCGGTGCCTTGAAACAGATTATTTATCCCTGGAGCAAATGATGTTGAAAGAACTGACAGATTTGCAGAGGAAAAAAGACCCTATTGCAGACTGGCTGACAAAATATCCGGTCGACGCTGTTTATGTTGGCAGCGGAGTCCCACGCACTTGGGATTTGACCAAAACCGGCGCGACACAAAGGAAAAGTGCATTGCCATAATAACAATCCTGAATCCATTAATAAAGATTCGGATTTGAAAAACTTTTGAGGTTTTGTTATGACGCTGAAACAAATTTATCAAAGCATCTTGCTGCTTTCCGGAGGTTTAGTTTTGACCCTGAATGTACTGGGAAAAGAAATGCTACTTTCCCCATTGGAATTTCAGTCCGTCAAACCGGGCATCTGCCATAAAGGAGCAGGCTCCGACCAACGGGCTGCACTGGTTTTCCCCGGCAAGCAGCCTGTGGAGGGCGTAATCGGCACCATCCGGAATCTGCCCGGCAGGTATCTTCGGATTGAAGCGAAAATCGAAATTCCCCGGGCAAAACCGGACAGTTGCGATGTTTATCGGCTTCGGATCGAACAGCCGGGAAGAAAATCGCAGAACCCGATCACGGTCCCGATCCTCAGTCAGGTTAAGCGACATCGGGTTCTCATACTGGAACCGTTTTACGCAGCCGATCCGGCATTGCCGATGATTCTTCGGATTGAACGGGAAAACTGCGATCCGCGGAATACCTGCCGGGAGTCTTCCGCTCTTCTTTCTGTGCGGATTCTTCCGGTACGGAAACCGGATGGCAATATCACGGTACAGCCTGCCCACCGTTACAATTCCTGGCCGTTTGTTCATACGATCGGAGATAAACTGCTCTGTGCATATTCCCGTGGTTCGGCCCATAGCATAGCGGAACCATCCCGGGGGGTTTTTGCCAGGATATCAACGGACGGAGGGAAGACCTGGGCCGCTGAAACGCTGGTCACGAATGAACCGGACTGCGGAGAAGTGGCAATGGGCAAAGGTTCCGACAGCCGGGGCGCGATGCTGCTCTGGGTCCGCTGTGCAGGGAAAAAACGCTGTGATGACCTTTACCGAACCGAAGACGGCATTCGCTTCAGCCGGATCGCACGGCTGAAACTGGACCCCATGCCGATTCAGATCACCGATATTTTTACCGTGCCGGGCGTCGGTCTGATGTCGCTCTGGTTTTCCGGGGATTATGGGCAGATTCCGAATAAAGCCTGGG
>JAZUCR010000867.1:0-4106 GCA_045639225.1 Victivallales bacterium | reverse complement strand
GCGCCGAGATCCTTGCCGAAATGAAAAAGCTCAATACCCGGCTTGACCTTCTGGAGAAACAGGCGAAACAGAATGCCGAACTCAAAAGAATCAACGCTAAGCTGGACCGCCTGGAGAAACAGATCAAGCAGACAACTCCTTCTGTCTTCCTCGGCTCCACGCCGGCGATCAGAAATAAATTAGCCAGGATCCGTCCGCTGCCGGCAAATCCGACCGATCAGCAGATCATCGACTATATCCGGCAGATTCGCGAAGCGTCCGTGGGACAAGTCGGGGGTTCCTCTCATGACCCTCAGGTCGCCCTGTATGAACGGATCGGACCTGGACATCTTCATCTGCTGCTTCCTTACCTGAATAATAATGGTCATCAGGCAGGATTTCATCTGCTGCATGCTCTTCCGAAACTGGTCGGTGAAGCAGACAAGGAACTGGTCCGCCGATCCCTGAAACAGTATCCGTTCCTGATCCGGTGTGTGGTCCGCAACGGCTGGATCAAGGAAATGAAAAAAGATATTCTTGCTTTGCTGGCACAGCCTCAGGAAGCAAATCTTCCGTTGTTTGAACTCCGTAAATCTCTCGGGGATTTGGTACAGTCTCCCGATGACCTGAAAATAGTAACCAATGCTTACCTCTATAATGTCAATGGTTTTGTTTTGCTGGAGGGGTTGAAAAAGCTTCCCGGAGTAAACATCCCGAAACTGGTCAACGAGGCGTGGACGGAGGCTGATAAGAATCCGGGAAACTACGAGAATGCAATGAGTTCCCGTGCAAAAGATGTGATCCAGAATGGAGGACCGAATATCGAAGCGTTCAAATACCTGCTGAAACTGCTGATGTTTCCAAACAATCCCGGACAGCAGAGATACTGGGCGCAAACGATTATCCCGTTCCTGTCGGCCCGGTGCGATTTCCCGATCTACGATCAGGCACGTTTGCGGGAATGGTATGACAAAAATGCCGATCGCATCGTCTTCGATCCCGCCACCGGGAAATATGTGGTGAAGAAGTGATCTCGACTGTCGGTTTTGAGGTATGGGTGACAAAAGAAAAATTTGGGTATTTTCCATTGGACTGACCGTGGTGGTCATGATTGCCGCGGTCTGTTTTTTCAGCATAAAAACCACGGAGACGAAAGTCTGCAGCGGAAAATGGGAGGTCATTCTTTCACTGACTCAGAATGACAAGGAAATTATAGTAACGGATATAGACGGGAGCCGGGGTATATTCGAACTGCCGCGTGAAATGAAATATGATCTGGACTGCAGAACCCCCTTTCTCATCCGTCAGAAAATCATGATCGACGGGACGGATCACGTTTTGAAATACCGACATCATCCGCAAAGCGGGGGAGCCGTTTACCATTTGACACTGAAGCCCGGGGAAAAACAGCGGTTCGATTTATTGTTTATGCCGCAATGGGAAATCACATTCCGGAATTTGTTTGGCTGGAAATTTGCCTCGGTCAGACAATATGCGGGAAAATTCAATTACAGAAGGACCGATTTAACCTCTGCTGTACAAAAGGTAGAAAGCAATATGAAATGATTCTGGTAGAATTGACGGACCTGACGGACAAAGCACGTAAACCGGGGTGGAGTGGAAAATGCCAAGGAAAAATCCCGCAGATCTCGCGTCATGACCAGTCTTCCGCGATTGTCCGACCCGTCCGACAGGTCCGGCTTGTCCGACAAAGTCCGTGGAAAACCAATCCCCCGCTTGCAAAAAATCCGGACTACTGTTATATTATCTGCAAAGCGGCACCAGGCAATCACCATTTCAGGAGGCGTCAAATGAAAAAAATCATCGGTCTAATGTTTTTGCTGTCCCTGGTCTTTTTGATCCCAAACCTGACAGCCGACGATTATCTTTTAACCGCGAATCCGGATTATTACAACCCGTTTGCTCTCTCATTCAATTATCGGTTGAAACCGGCAATACCTTTGAAAAATACCCAGTTTTTAAGGCTTCGATATACGATTGATGATCTGCGCACATCCAAAAGTATTATCGGCAACGATATAATTGTAGATGCGGGAGCGGAAATTTATGATATTTACTTTTTTCTCAGATATGATGAGAAAAATAAAAATATAAATTTTAGTGTGGATATTCCCTACGCAAGAGTGAGCTCCAATATCGGTTTTAGGTTCCCGGATTTCACCTCCGGCGATATCGGATATGAAAAGAAAATCGACGGCGATTTCGGAAAAAAATACCACCTCATGTCAATCTCTCCCCTGGAAGGAAAAATAATGATCGGGAATTTGCATCACAAAAACTTTTCCTATAAAAAAGCATCTTTTCCGCCTTTGAAGATATACATAACCATCACGAAACATGCCTATGCTGTCGGTTCCTCCCCGAAATCACAGCCGCCTCCCGCGCCTGCAGTATCCCGGAAAACCAAAGACGAATTGATAAAAGAGATGCAGGAAGTCGAACTGAAATACCGGGCGGGGAAGGCAAGTTTTGCTGAGCTCAGTCAGGCTCGTGAACGGTTAAATGAATATCTGCCGAAAAAACTTTTAACCTCTTTGGGAGTCCCGAATTATCTGGAACAGACAAAATGCAATTCCGATGCGTTGGCATATCAAGCCGAACTGTGGAACATGAAAAAAAAGAAATTTGAGTCCGGCGTGATCCCACTGACCGATGTCCTGTTTGAAGAACTGCGTTTCATTGACATATTGCGGAAAAGTCAAAATTTGTCCGAATCCGTAAAAACGCAGTTGATCAAAGAATATTCAAAGCGGCTGGATAAAATCTATTCGCTGAAGAAAGCAGAATTCGAAGCTGGTATTTTGTCATCGAAGGAATGGACAATGTGGCAGAAAACCGTATCGGATTTAAAAAAAGCCCACAATATAAAGTGAGGTGATTTCATTATGCTGAAAAGATTTTCAGTCCTGCCGGTCCTGTCGCTGGTTCTGCTGTCCGGCTGCCGTTCCGGCCAGGCGGAACTCGAAAAACAGAATGCCGAAATTCTTGCCGAAATGAAAAAGCTCAACGCCCGGCTTGACCTTCTGGAGAAACAGGCAAAACAGAATGCCGATATGAAAAAGGTCAATACGAGGCTGACCCGTCTGGAGAATCTGGAGAAACAGAGACGGATCCAAGTCCGCCAGACGGCTTCCCGATTCGCCCGGTTGAATCAAACGGGTCCGCAACTGCGTGGCATCAACGTCGGACCGGACAGGGAGAAATTGTCCAAAATCCAGCTTCCGGCGAATCCGGCCGATCAGCAGATCATCGACTATATCCGGCAAATCCGCGATGCGACTGCGGGGCAAAATATTTGGAGTGATGCTGATCCTCAAATTGAGATGTATGAAAAGATCGGTCCCGGGCATCTCCGTCTGCTGCTGCCGTATCTGCGCGGTGAAGCCCGGTACAGGCATCTTTACGCCGCGCTCCCGAAACTGATCGATGAACGCGACAAGGAGCTGGTCCGGAAGTCTCTTGCAAAATATCCCGTCCTGCTGCAGTGTGCAGTCCGGAAAGGGTGGCTCAAAGAAATGAAAGATGAAGTTTTCGGGCTGCTCAAAGCTGGTAACCCGGTGCTGCTGCATTCAATCAAGGATGCCCTTCCGGCCCTGGCTCAGACGCCCGAAGAATTGAAGATATTGAAAGATGTTTATGTTCGTGATCCCTATGGTTATTTTTTGCTGAACGGCCTGAAAAAGAAACTTCCCGAGCCGGAGATCCGGGAAATGGTCAATCGGGCATGGGACGAGGCGCTGAAAAAACAGGATCCCGTCCATCAGATGACCATGCGGGCGCAGGATGCCGTTCAGGAAGGACAGAATGTCGAGGCACTGAAATTCCTGCTGAAAAAGTTGCTGCTTTCACCTCAGAACAGATTCCCGGTTCGGGATATAGCAATATTCCTGTCGGCCCGGTGCGATTTCCCGATCTACGATCCGGCGCGTTTGCGTGAGTGGTATGACAAAAATGCCGACCGCATCGCCTACGATCCCGCCACGGGGAAATATGTGGTGAAGAAGTGACTGAAAATTGTCGATCGTGAGGTTGCCTTCATGGGCAAAATTGATCTCGCGTCATGACCTGTCTTCCGCGATTGTCCGACCCGTCCGACAGGTCCGGCT